>VBOW01000039.1 GCA_005893275.1 Candidatus Eisenbacteria bacterium
CGGAAAGGAACCGAGCGAGTCGGAGAAAATCTCCACCACGACCTGATCCTCTTCGATGCTCGAGCGGTGCCAGGACGTGGGGCGGACGAGCACGTCATTCCCGGGCCGGACGACGTTGCCCAAACTGTCGTACTGCGCGCGGCAATCCACCAGAAGGTTCCCCAGATCGTCGAGAATATCCACCGAATCGTTGACCACGGGACGTTCGAGCACGCTGGCGGAAATATCGGGCCACTGGAGGAGGAGGTAGAAGGCCGCAGGGGCGCCGAAACGATCGGAAGTCCAAAGGCTCCGGACGGCGAGATAGAAATCGCCCGCGCCGCCTTCCCCGTGCATGAGCACGAAGGTCGGCGCGCCGCATATGTTCCATTCGATCGGAGTCGGGCGGCCGTCCACGAGAAGCTCGCGCGCCTCCTGTTGGGCCGACGTGAGGTACTGCTCGGGGGCGGGTACCGCGGTAATCGACTGGGGGAGCCCCGGCTGGGTGGCCGTCTTCGTGCCGCAAGAGATGGCGAACCAAGGCAGGATGGCAAAAAGAATCCCAGCACGAATCGCGCTGCGTCGGGGCATATGTATTCCTCGGATCAAGCGGACCTTAGGGGGGAACGATCCGTAGCCTACGTTTCGATAACGAGCACTGTCAAGCGAAAAGCCCTGGATCGAGCCCCGGGAAGATTGGATCAAGCTCTTCCAGCTCCGCCAGTTCGGCCGGGTCGATCCGATTCGCCTTGAGGCCGCCCGCGAGGCGCTCGAACCGCGACAGGTGAAGCTCGGTCCGTCGAACGGCGTAGGGAACCAACGTGCCGGTCCGCATGATGAAGGCCCAGTCGCTCGCCTGCGCGAGCAAGAGCTCCCGGCCCGCTTGGACCAGCGCCCGCCTCACCAGAGAATCCCCCCGATCCCCCGCCCGCGCCAACGACTGCATCGTTTCGGCGGCATGGTTCAGGTGGCGGTAGATCCAGTCGTTCGAAGGGTCGAGCCATACCGCCGAGTACCCTCCTTCTCCCCAGCTCGAGGGGTGGAGCCGGCCCTCGGTCGCGCGCGGAAGGGCTCCCACCGCCTCCATCGGATCCACCGCTTGGATCTTGGAAGCCGCTCCGGCCGCTTCGTCCAGCACGTGCCCCAGCCACTCGGGCCCCTCGTACCACCAATGCCCCATCAGCTCCGCGTCGTACGGCGCGAGGAGGAGCGCGGGCTGTCCGATCCCGTCCGCGACCGCCTGGGCCTGGACGGAGCGCTCGCGCACGAAGTGAGCCGCGTGCTCGCGGGCGCGCGCCCTGGCGCGCCCCGGCTCGTAAGGCTCGCGATGGTCGCTCCGTCGATCGGTGATGCGGTAATACTTGAGACCAAGGTGCGTCCGCGTTCCGCCCGAGGGCAGGAACTCGCGGACCTCCTCCATCGGAAGGTCGAACCCCTGGTCGCGATAGTACTCGCGGTAGGACGCATCCCCTGGATAACCCTCGGTCGCGCTCCACACCTGCCTGGAGGAATCGGCGTCCCGCCCAAGCGCCAGTACACGGGCCTCGGTGCGAAACGGAGCGTAGGTGCCGGGAAGCGGGCGCGGGCAGGCGTGAAGGATCCCGTGCGTGTCCACGACGAAGAAGCGGATCCCGAACTCCGCGAGCACCGATTCCACGCCGGGCGAGTACCCGCACTCGGGAAGCCAGATTCCTTCGGGCCGGCGCCCGAGATGGCGCTCGAATTCCCGCACCGCCGCGCCGATCTGGGCGCGCCACGACGGCGCGCCGAGGCTCATGAGCGGCAGGAATCCGTGGGTCGCGCCGCACGTGATGAGCCGGACGGCCCCTGCATCGAAGAGCGCGCGGAACGCCGAGATGACGTCCCGCCGGTATCGCTCCTCGAACTGGCTCAGCCCGGCGCGGAAGCGATCCCGGTAGTGGATCGCGAGCGCATGAAACCGAGGATCGTGGCGGGTCCGGGCGACTTCCCGCTCCGCGAGCTCGAGAAGGCGGCCGAGGCGAAAGGCGTAGCGCTTGCGAAGGAGCGGGTCCTCGAACATCGCGAGGAGCGTCGGGGAGAGCGAAATCGTGATTCGGCCGCGCGCCCCGCGTTGCGCGCGCTCCTCGAGCATGGCGAGAAGCGGAAGATAGGTTTCGGTGAGCGCCTCGAAGAGCCACCGCTCTTCCAGGGAGTCCTCGAATTCCGGATGGCGCACGTAGGGGAGATGCGCGTGAAGAAGAATGCACAGGTAACCCCGTGTCATCGAGCGACCCCGATCAGGGACGAGGCTTTCCGGGAGGCGGAGGCGCGAGATAGCGGGCGGCGGAGCTCGGACCGCCGCCGGGACCGCCCTCCGCGCGCGAGCGCTCGAGGAGCCAGGCCCGCGCCTCGGGCGTCAAGCTCCACTCCCCCTCTTCGGCGCACGGGCCGTCCGGGGGGACCGGAACCCACGAGGAGCGAAGCAGCACCTCGAAGGCATCGTGGAGGGCGAGACCCAAGAGAGCGCGGCATTGCCCGCCGGCCCGCGGCAGCTTCACATACCAGCGCTCTCCGCCCAGCGCATCGGGAAGCTCCACGCTCGTCAAGACCGCGCCAGGCGCTCGCTCCTGCTCACGGCGTTCGATCCGAATTTGATACCGCAGCGGGCTCTTGTGGTCCCGCGCGATTCCCTGCGCCCGGGCGTGGAGCCCGGCGGTCAGCTCCCAGACCGCGAGGACAGAGCGGGGATCACGGACGAGGAGGTAGAGGCGGTCCTCCCCGTAACGGCGGCCGCGGAGCGTCGAGAGAGGCGGCCCCCCGACCGCGGGCTGTGCGGGAGCGAGACGGTCGAAGGAGCTCATGAAAGGCGCAAACCCCGGTTAGCGTGAAATCACGAGGCGGCGGTTCAGCGTGGCGCCGCCCACTTCGATCGAAACAAAATATAGGCCGCTGGGCAGCGCCGCGCCACCGGCAACTCGGCCCTCCCAGCGCCAGTCGGCCGTGCCCGACGAGGGTATCTCGATGCGCCACCGCGCCAGCTCACGCCCGCGAACGTCGTGGATACGGCCCCACCCTCTGCTCCCCGGGGGCGCCGCGAGCGTGAAGCGCACCGGCCCGGGGCTCGGCGTTGGGCCGAGACGAAGCGAGAGCCCGCGCGACGCCGACGCTCCCCCGCCCGCCCCCGCCGGGGTCGACGGCGCCCGAAGCGAAACGAAGGTGACGGGGTTTTCCGCGCTTCTCAAGCCGTTCGAATTCCAGGCTTCCCACTCCACGGAATAGTCGCCCGGTGGGAGCGCGGGAAGAGTCACGGTGACCGATTCGCGGCCCGAATCGAAAGCGCCGTCCAGGGGCGCAGCCCGGCCGGGAGGGCCGCCGTCCACGCGGTAGATCACAGAATCGATGCTCGCGATCGAGATCGTGTCGCCCGCGAAGTAATGGTACGGGTTCTGATTGGGGAGCGCGAGCTCGAGCGCCCGGCCGCGCAGCGTGATCGGCGAGCCGGCCACCGCGCGGTATTGGTCGGAATCGGGAAAAACGGCGGGGCGGGTTTCGATGAGATCGGGGACCCCGTTCCCGTCCCGGTCCGCCCAGCCGATCTGCCGCTGCGTGAAATCGCAGAGGCTGTCCGGCTGATTCGCGTACATGAGGCAGCCCCGCCGGTAGCCGCAGTAGCCGGGCGCCGGCACCACGGAATTGGAGTTGGGCTGGTTCAAATATCCGGTCGTGAGCTGGCACGACCACCACCCGTTCGAAGGAAAGTGCTCGTCCAGGGCCCAGAAGATGTGGGCCATCTCGTGTTCGATGTAGTAGTCGAGGGGCGCGCTCCTCGTGTTCAGATTGTTGACGGGAGTGACGAAGAACGGCCCGCCGAGGCGCGCGTGGGAAATGAACCCGTCCGCGAAGGCTCCGTCCGGATCGGTGTCGTTCTGCACGGCGAAGATCAGCGCGCCCCACTGGGCGCCGAGCCGCGACCGCGCCGCGTTCGCAACGTCGTACTCGAGGGTCACGGCGTCGCTCCGGTAACCGGTGAATCCGGTCAGCACGTCCTGGATCCAGTTGTCCTCTTCGGCGACCGTGCGGTCGATCGGCTCGTAGCGGGTGGCGAGTCCGGTGTGCACCTCGATCGCGAAGCTGAGCGCGATCTGTCGCTGCGCGGCGAAGACGCTCCACTTCGCGAGCCCCCGCACGGCGGAGCGAACGACCGAGTCTCGGAGCGCGGGGGTCCAGTCATACCGGTTGGGATCGGTCGTGCCGTCGCTCTCCGGGAAAAGAATCGAGACCGCGACCCTGCCGATCATGAACTCGCTCGTGTCGGTCCAACGCGCCCCGAAAGGGAGACCCTGGAGCCCCGCCGCCCGAGGAGCTCTGGCGCGAAGCGCGGCCGATACCCGCGAGGCCGGAGAAACCGGAGGGAGCGCATCCTCCCTCCCCTGGAAAGGATCGGGATCCATGCCGCCCGGAGCCTGGATGAGCTGCTCCGGAGCGCCCGAGGGCCCGGTCATCGCCCGCAGCGACGCCGCGCGTTCCCCATCCTGGAACGAGAACCCCGCGGGCAGGAACGCCCGGCCGGGCCCCTCGCGGCGCACGTAGTACGCGTGAGGGGGCAGGGCGACCGCGACGTCGAACCCCGCCCGTTCGAGCCGATCGAGGGCCGCGGCGGGATCGCTCGTGCTTTCGTTCCAAACCAGGCGGAGTCCTGGCGGCTCGGGCGAGGAAGCGAGCGAGGAGGCCGCATCCCATCCCTGGGCTTCGGCCGCGCGCGCCGGCCCCGTCAGGGATCCGCCGGCGAGCGCCCCCAGAAGCACGGCGGCGATGGCGTGCCTAACGCAGCCGCACGAGACGCACCGCATGGCGCTCCCCTCCCGATTCCGCGATGAACCAATAGACGCCGCTCGCGACCCCGCGCCCCCGTGAATCCAAACCGCTCCAGCGCAGGAGGATTCTCCCGCCGGGAGCGTCTCCATCATACAGCCGGGTGACGAGGGCGCCGCGCGCGTCGAATACCAGAACCCGGACCCGCGCCCCCCCCGGCGAGACGGGCACCTCCACCGGGATGCTGAGCCCTCCCGAAAATGGATTCGGCCTCGCCGGCCCGACCCGCATCCTGCTCGGAGGCGCCGGAGGCGGCTCGGGCGTAGGCCCGGGGAGACTGTCGACCGAGGTCGGCGCCAATCCGATCACCCGCGCGAGGATGTCCGAGCCGCTCGAAGCCGAGCGCGTATCCGCCCAGACGAAGATCGCGTGCCCCGCGGCATCCATTCCGGCCGCCGGATCGAGCTGATCCCCTTGGCCGGGATCCTCGTCGACACGAACCGAACCGGTGATCGGATTCACGCCGCCCTGGAGCACGCGCATCCAAATGCTCCAGTTTCCGTCCCGCTTCTCCTGCCACGTCACCACGGATCGTGAATCGAGGGCGACGATGGCGGGCTGAGTCCGCGCGCCCGAATAGGCGGGGTCCCCGATCTCCAGCACCGGACCGAGGGGTACAAGACCCGACGTCAACGCCAGTTGGTATACGGCTCCCAGCCCGGATGCGCCCAGCCCTTGCCAGACGATTTCCAGGTGCCCGTCGGTGGACACCGCGAGCCTCGGATCCTGCTTGGGGCCCGGCAACCCCGACCCCACCTCGACCGGGACCCGGTCCGAATCGAGGAAGGAATCGAGATGCGCGATCCAAAGCCTCTGGTCCGCCGACGCGCCTTCCGCGTAGAGGAGCCAATAGCCCCCCCCGAGCTCATCGGAAGCGAGGTCGAGATCGAAAGGCGGATCGGCGGGTTCCACGGGGAGCAGCGCATGGTTCTCCCCGAGACGCGCCCCCGTCGGGGAAATCCGCTGACCGTAGATTTTCGGGGCCGCCTCCCGCGAGTCGATCCAGGCAACCGCGAACTCGCCGGCGCGGGTCGCGATCACGGGGTTGGCCTGCGAGCTTTGAAGAGAGTCGCTGATCCAAAAGGTCGCGGTGGGGCCGTTCCCCGGCGCCGAGAAGAGGAAGCCCCGAATCTCCCCCGCGTCCGAGTCCCGCGTCACCTGGGCCGCGGCGAGGGCCGAGCCGCCCGAAGACACCGCGGCGTTGCTCGCGACCGGGCGAGTGACTCCCGTGTCGTTATAGAGGAGGACATTCGTGCCCTGGCGTCCGCCGTCTGCGTCCACCCATTGTCCGAAGAGGTCGTTCGATCCGTTTCGCCGGTCGATCCACGTGAGAAAGTATCGTCCGAAGCCACGACCCAAGCGGGGACGCCACTGGTCGTTCGAGGCGGCGTCGTCGTTCAGCTGCGTGTCGAAGCCGCGCCTTAAGCCGCTCGGGAGGTAGGAAATGGCGTAGATATCGGGGGCGCCGTTCCGGGAGTCCTCCCATGCCGCGAGGAACGCATCCCGGCCGTCCCAGACGGCGCTCGGGGTCCCTTGTCTTCCGGGCGTGCTCGCATTGACGCGGAAATTGACGCCCGGCGCCGAGCTGTCGTACGGGACGCGGGCCGACTCGACGTTGGAATCGAGACCGAACGCATCGCGCAGATCCTCCCAGAACAGGTACGCTCCGTCCGGGCCAGCCGCCCCCCGGACGTTCTTCTGATCCCGCCCGAGCGGGTCGTCGTTGACGCGCACGTTCGTTCCAATGAGCGATCGATCGGAACCGAATCGCTGAGCGTACACATCGCCCGGGTCGGTCGATGTACCGAGCCTTCGATCGATCCACGCGACGACGAACCCCTGGGTCGGATCCGCGACCACGGCCGGAGACGCGTCCTGTTGGTTGGTGCTCGTGGAATTGATCTTGAAATTCCCTCCGATCAGGCTTCCCGCGGAATCGATCCATTGCCCGTAGATATCGAAGGTCGCTCCGAAAACGGTCCCGCCCTCCCTTCCGTCCAGCCAGACCACCAGGGTCAGGCCGCTCCTGTTGGTGGCGATTGCCGGCTCGCCCTGAAAGCTCCCACCCCCCGGCACCGGATCGGGCGAGATGATGAAGTTGGGCCCGAGGGGCGCGCCGTTCACGTTTCGGTAGGAACCGTAGATGTCCGACTGTCCCGTTCGTTGATCTCCCCAGACGATGAGATATCGATCCGAGCCCACCGCGGCGATTCGAGGGTTTCTCTGCTCGTTGAAGCCGGCGTCGTCGTTGATCCGGAGATTGGGCGTGGTTCTGAATCCCAGCGAGTCCATCGCGGTCCCGAAGACGTCCTGGTTCCCCGCGCGGCTGTCCTCCCAGACGCAGAAAATCGTTCCCGACGGGCTCGAGGCGATGTCGGGCAAACCCTGCAACGCGCCGGCAACGTCGTCATTGATCCGACGATTCACGGTGGAGCCCAACGCCTGCGGATCGCGGATGGTCATGGCGTAGATGTCATAGTCGGCGAAGGCGGTGCCGTTTCGCCCGTCGGACCATACAATCACGAGCGCTCCCGTCGCGCCGAGCGCGAGCCGAGGCCCAAATTGGGCCCGGGGCAGCCGATCATCGTTGATCAGCAGCTCGTCTTGAGCCCGGGCCGGAAGCGGGGCGAGGGTGGAGGAAACGAGGAGGAGTACGGCGACGGCGCCTATGCGCCTCATGCGTCGGAACAAGTAGGGTCTCGAGAGTGACGCGCCGCGGCCGGGCTGGGACGCCAAGGATTCGCTTTCCTTCCGGCGCGATGCGAGGCGCGGCGCTCAGACTTGAAGCGCGGGGACCGTCACCTCGGGAAACGCGGCGAGCACGTCATACACTTCGCGCGCGATCGCCTGAAGCCGCTCCTTGCTTTTTGCCTCGAAGCGCGCCACGAGGACGGGCTGCGTGTTCGATGCCCGGATCAGGCCCCAACCGTCACCGAACTGGACCCTTACCCCATCCACGTCGATGACGTCGTACCGGGCCGCGAAGTGCTCGCGGACCGCATCTACAATACCAAATTTGCGCTCGTCCGTACAGTCCAGGCGCAGCTCCGGCGTCGATACGTAGCGCGACTGCGGCAGCTCGTCCACTCGCGCGGAGAGCCGCGCCCGCCCCGACGCCACGATGCGGAGCAGCCTCCCCGCCGCGTAGAGCGCGTCGTCGTACCCATAGAACTCGTCGGCGAAAAACATGTGCCCCGACATCTCTCCCCCCAGAGGCGCTTTGGTCTCGCGCATCTTCGCTTTGATGAGCGAGTGCCCCGCCTTCCACATCACCGGCTCTCCCCCCTTCAGGCGCACCCACTCCACGAGACCCTGGGAGCATTTCACCTCGAAGATGATCGGGGCCCCGGGCCGTGAGGCGAGGACGTCCGCGGCGTACAGGCCGAGCAGCTGATCCCCGTAGAGAAGCCGCCCCTTCTCGTCCACCGCGCCGATGCGATCCGCGTCTCCGTCGAACCCGATCCCCAGATCGGCGCCGGTCTCCTGGACCCGATCTTGTAACGAGCGCATCAACGACGGCACCGTGGGGTCGGGCAGATGATTTGGGAATCGGCCGTCCGGCTCCGCGAAGATCGCGTCGACCTCGCATCCGACCGCGCGGAGAAACTCCGGCCCCAGGACGCTCGCGGCGCCGTTTCCCGGATCCACGACGACCCGGAGCGGCCGCTGAAGCGAAATGCGGGACGTGAGGCTGCGAAGGTATTCCTCATCCACGGAGACCTCTTCGACCGTTCCGCGCTTGGGAAGCACGCCGGCGGAATGGGCTCGGTCGCGCAGATCCTGAATCTCCAGGCCGTGCAGCGAGGAAATCCCGTCGGAGAGCTTGAGCCCGTTGTATTCGATCGGATTGTGGCTGCCGGTCACCATCACGCCGCCGTCCGCCTCGAGGTGGAGGATCGCAAAGTAGAGCGCCGGCGTGGGCACCTGTCCCACATCGATCACCCGCGCGCCCTGATCGCACAGCCCCTCGACCAGCGCGGCGCGGATTCGCGGCGAGGAGAGCCTCACATCGCGACCCACTGCGATCACCTTCTTGCCCGCGTCGCTCATCCTCTGCGCGAACGCGGCGCCGATGGACCGGACGACTTCGTCCGTCAGGTCGCGCTCGGCAACCCCGCGGATATCGTACTCGCGGAAAATCTGCGGATTGGCTGGGCTCACTTGGGCTCCTTCAGTCTCAGGTAGGCGTCGATGAAGGGATCCAAGTCCCCGTCCATGACGCGCTGGACGTCGCGAACCTCGAGGTCGGTGCGGTGATCTTTGACCAGCGTATAGGGATGAAAGACGTAGGAGCGGATCTGGCTCCCCCAGGCGATGTCCTTCTTGCCTCCCGTGAGCACTTCCCTCTTCTTCCGATCCTCCTCGATCTTGAGGGAGTAGAGGCGCGCCTTGAGGATCTTCATCGCCGCGTCGCGGTTCCTGTGCTGCGAGCGCTCGTTCTGGCACTGCACGGCGATTCCGGTCGGAACGTGCGTGATTCGCACAGCCGACTCCGTCTTGTTGACGTGCTGACCTCCGGCGCCGCTGGCGCGGAACGTGTCGATGCGAAGTTCGCCCTCGGGAACTTCCAGGTCGCCATTCCCCTCGGCCAGCGGATAGACGAACACCGAGGCAAAGGAAGTATGCCGGCGGTGATTCGCGTCGTAGGGGGAGATCCGGACCAGCCGATGGACGCCGCGCTCCGCTTTGAGGTAGCCGTAGCCGAAAGGCGCGTCCACCTCGACGGTGGCGTCCTTGATGCCCGCCTCTTCACCGGCTTGGAGATCGAGCACCTGGGACGGAAATCCCTTCCGCTCCAGGTAGCGGGTGTACATACGGAAGAGCATTTGGGCCCAATCCTGCGACTCGGTCCCCCCCGCGCCCGGGTGAATGGTCACGATCGCGCCGTGCGCGTCGCTCTCCTCGGAGAGGAGGCTCTGCAGCTCGAGCGCTTGGATCTTGGGGAGAAGCATCTTCGACTGGCGCTCGAGCTCGTCGGCGAGCGACTCGTCCGGTTCCTGCTCGACGAGCGCGATCAGACCTTCGGCATCCTTGACCTCACGCTCCAGCTCCCGGTAGGGCTCGTAGATGCGCCGCAGTGCCTTGAGCTCGGACACGATTTTCTGGGCAGCCTCGGGGTCGCTCCAGAACTCAGGCGCGGCCATCTTGGCCTCGAGCTCCCCGGCACGCCGTTCGCGCTGTTCGACGTCAAAGATAGCTCCGGAGCTCCGCCAGGATTTGGCGTCCGTCTTCGAGCCTCTTTCGCGTGGTCAACAAGTCCATCGGGTCACACCCTCCCCTAGTGATTCTATCCGCTCCCGGGCTCCGTTCGAAGCCGCTCGATTTCGCCCCAGATCTCGTCCGCGCGCTTCAAGAGGTCCGCCCGGGTGCCCGTATTCTCGATATGCCACAGTCTTCTCGCGCCGCGCACGGGAGGAAGCTTCTGTCCCTCGATCCGCTCCCGGGCCTCCTCCTTCGTAAAGCCCTTCGAGCCGGAGAGCCGAGCCACGCGGATCTCCACGGGGGCGGAGACAAAGACGACGCCGTCCAGCTCCGGCTCGAGCCCCCATACCCCGAGAAGCGCCGCGTCCAGCACGAGGACGCCTTCTCCCTTCGCGGTTTCCAGCGCCTCGCGGACTCGGCGCTCCAGCACGGGCTGCACCGCGCCGTTGAGGCCGCTCAGCGCGGCTTCGTCGCGAAAAACGAGCCGCCCCAGCGAGCGCCGGTCCACGCTTCCATCGGGCGCGAGAACCGACGGGCCGAATCGAGCTCGGATGCGGTCGCGCACCGCGGGCTCTCGGAGAACCTCCCAGCCCAGCGCGTCTCCCTCGACCAGGCGCGCGCCCATCTCCCGAAACCGCCTCGCGACGTCGGTCTTACCCGAGGCCATGAGACCGGTCACCCCGATGCGGAGCATCTCCTCAAGCTATCGACGTGGAGGAACCGGGGTCAAGCGATTTAGACGCACAAAGGAACCGGCCGCTCGAGCCCTCACGCGTGCGCGTCGGCCCAAGTCTTTCCGCGACCGACATGAACCTGGAGCGGAACGCGGAGTGGGATCGCGTGCTCCATGACGTCCGTGACGAGAGTCTTCAACCGCTCGAATTCCTCTTCGTTCGTCTCGAAGAGAAGCTCGTCGTGCACTTGGAGGATGAGCCGGGACTTCATCTCGGGTCGCTCGCGCAGCAGCGCGTCGATTCGGACCATGGCGACCTTGATGAGATCCGCCGCGGAACCCTGGATCGGGGCGTTGACGGCCGCGCGCTCGGCCTCCGCCCGTCGGGCGCCGTCCTCGGCGAGCGCCGAGAGCGGACGGCGCCTCTTCAAGATGGTCTCGACGTAGCCCCTCTTCCGGGCGAGCTCGAGCATCTCGTCCAGATAGTGGGCCACACCCGACAGAGTGCGCCGATACTCCTCGATGAACGCCGACGCCAGGGCGCGCGAGAGGTCGAGCTCGCGTGCGAGCCGCGCCGGGCCCATACCGTAGAGCACGCCGAAGTTCACGATCTTCGCCTGGGCGCGCTGGGCCGATGTGACCTCCTCCGGCGCCACTCCGAAGAGCCGGGCCGCGGTCGTGCGATGCACGTCGCCGCCCGAGCGGAACGCCTCCGCGAGAACCGGGTCTCCCGAAAGATGCGCCATGAGCCGAAGCTCGATCTGGGAATAGTCGAAGGACGCGAGCATCCCGCGATCCCCTTCGGCGATGAACGCACGTCGGATCGCGCGCCCCTCCTCGGAGCGGATGGGAATGTTCTGGAGGCTGGGATCGCTCGCGCTCAGCCGTCCGGTCGATGCGACCGTCTGATGGAACGTCGCGTGAACGCGTCCGGTTTCGGGGTTCACGAGCCTGGGGAGCGCGTCGAGGTAGGTGCTCTTGAGTTTTTGGAGTTGCCGGTGCTGAAGCAGGAGGCCCGGCAGGGGATGGAGAGCGGCCAGGGTCTCCAGCACCTCGACATCGGTGGAGTAGCCGTCCTTCGTGCGCCGCCCCCTCGGAAGCTGGAGACGCTCGAACAGAATTTCCGCGACTTGGCGCGGTGAGTTCACGTTGAACGGAACCCCCGCCGCCTCCTGAATCTCGGCTTCGAGCTTCACGCACCGCTCGCCCAGGTCCCGGGACATCGCGTTCAAGATCGGGACGTCGATCTTCACGCCCGCGCGTTCCATCCGCACCAGCACCCCCACGAGCGGCATCTCCACGTCGCGGCAGAGCGACAGGGTGCCCGAACGATCCAGCTCTTGCAGGAGAAGCGGGGTCAGCCTCAGGCAAACGTCCGAATCCTCGCAGCAGTATTCCGCGATGCGATCGATCTCCACCGCGGCCATCGTGATCTGGTCTCGCCCCACTCCAATCAAGGATTGGGTCGGGATCTTCTCCACTCCGAGACGAGTCCGCGCGAGGTAATCGATGTTCTTCGGCTGGTCGGGGTCGATGAGATAGGCGGCGAGCATCGTGTCGAGCGCGACATCATGCACCGGGATGCCGAAACGGTGGAGCACGTGCCAGTCGAACTTCGCGTTCTGCGCGACCCGCTTCTTCGATGGATCCGCGAAAAACGGCCGGAGCGCCTCCCGGACCCGGGCAGGGTCGAGATTTCCGCCTCCCTCGTGGCCGACCGGGAGGTAAAACGCGCGGCCGGGCTCGAGCGCGACGGAGATTCCCACGAGTTCGGCTTCGAGCGGATTCAGTCTCGTGGTCTCGGTGTCGAACGCGACGTAGTCCCGGGCGTCGGCGAGCGCGCAAGCGAGCGAGGAGAGCGCCTCGGGCGTGCGTACCACGCGGTAGTCCCCGAGCGGCGGACGGTCGGGCGCCTTGACCGAAACGGCCGGCGGCGTCGGCTCCGGAGAAGACACGTACTCCGGGAACAGCTCGGCCGGCTCCGCCGGCTCCGTCGAGTCGGCCGGCTCGGTTGCGTTCAGCTCCGCGGCGAATCGTTTCTGGAGCGCGCGAAACCCCAGCTCCTCGAGCACGCGCACCAGCTCCGGGAGCTCGGACGGCGCACGCTCGAGCTCGTCCCAGTGGAGATCCAGCGGAAGGTCCGTCCGGATCGTGACGAGCTTCCGGGAAAGCCGCGCCTTCCCTTCGTTGGCGCGGATCTTTTCGCGCAGTCCGGCGCGGGGGACGCGGTCGATCGAACGGTATAGCTCATCCAGGGAGCCGTGGGTCTCGATGAGCTGCGCCGCGGTCTTCTCACCGACCCCGGGCACGCCCGGGACGTTGTCCGACGTGTCCCCCATGAGGGCCAGCAGGTCGATCATCTGCTCCGGATCCACTCCGAAGCGGGCGCGCACACCCGCCCGGTCGATCGTCTCGACCGATTCGCCGCGGCCGCGCGGGCTGAGGAGCCGGATGCGGTCCGACACGATCTGATAGAAATCCTTGTCCCCGGTGAGAATCCATACTTGGGCGCCGGCCCTCGCCGCCTCGACCGCAAGCGTTCCAACCAGGTCGTCGGCCTCCACCCCCTCCTGCTCCACGATCGGCACGCCCAAGAGTCGCACGAGCTCTCGGATCTTCGGGATCTGCCCCGCAAGGTCTTCAGGCATCGGGGGCCGGTGGGCCTTGTACGCGGCGTACTCACGATGGCGGAACGTGGGGGCCGCGGTGTCGAACACCACGGCGACATGGTCCGGACGGCGCTCGTCCAGAAGCGGAATCAGGGTGTTGAGAAACGCGAAGGCCGCGCTCGTGATCTCGCCCTTCGAGTTCCGGAGCGGGTTCCTGGCGAAGGCGAAGTGTGACCGGTACAGGAGCGCCGACCCGTCGACAAGGAGGAGCTGCTTACCGCCGTCGATTCCCGGTGCCGTAGAGGCCATGGCGGGCCATGTAGTGAAGAACGAGGTCGGGCGTCCAGTAGCGAACCGGAAGGCCGCGTTTCAACCGGCGCCGGATCTCCGTGGAACAGATACCAATTCGAGGAGGCTTCACATAGACGACCCGCCTCCGAATCGAAGGCGGAAGCGAGGGCATGTCGCGATCCCCCCGAGGGACGACCACGAGGCGCGCCAGCTCGAGGATTCGCTCGGGCTCCCGCCACCGGGAGAACTCCTCGAGGCTGTCCTGCCCCATCACGAAGAAAAGATCGCCCCGCGTGGAGCGTGTGAGCCTCTCCAGCGTGCTCACCGTGTAGGAGAACCCGCCGCGATCCGCCTCGATCCGGGAAACCTCGAAGCGGCGGTTTCCGCGGACGGCGAGGCGGAGCATCGCGATCCGATGCTCGACGTCCGCGAGACCCGGTGCGCGTTTGTGCGACGGCCGGTTCGCCGCCACGAAAAGGAGCCGGTCGAGCTTCAAGCGCACCACCGCCTCCTGCGCCATGATGAGGTGCCCGTTGTGGACCGGGTCGAAGGTGCCGCCGAAGACGCCGACGCGACTCATCGGGGCGCCTCGGACGCCTGGAGGGAGCGCAGAGCCTCGTCCGCTTTCCGGCGCAATTCCCCGTCCGGGCCCGAGGCGATGAGCTTCTTCAACGTCTGGACCGCCTCGACCTTCTTCCCCTGCCTGGCAAGCACCTTGGCGAGCAGCAGCGAAGCCTCCGCGGTCCACTTCGAGTCGGGATAGTCCGAGAGCAGGCGCCGGAGATAGATCGCCGCGGCCGCGTCCTGTCGCAGCTTGAAATAGAGCCGGGCGGTCCGGAGGCGTTTTTCCGCGAGCCGATCGCGGAGCGCTTGGATCCGCGCGCGAGCCTCCGTGATTCGGGCGTGGCTGGGATACTGGTCGGCGAACTGGTTGTACCGGGTCAACGCACGTTCGGTCTCGGTCTGATCGAGCGGGGCGGGACGGCTCTGCAGATCATCGCATCGGGCCAGCTCGAAGAGCGCGTCGGCTTGGAAGGGAGAGGTCGGGAAATCGCGAAGAAGCCGATCGAACTGCGCGGACGCGAGCGCGTAATCCTTTTCGTGGATGTAGCTCTCCCCCAGGTAGTAGAGCGCGTCGTCGGTTCGATCGGTCCCCGGGAATTGCTCGATGAAGGCCTTGAAATCCGGGATCGCGTCCAGGTAGTTGCCGCGGTCGAACGACGCCTTGGCCGCGTCGAAATTGGCGACCCCTTCGCGCCGCTGCTCCTTGAGGGAGCCGCCGCAGCCCCACGCCGCGCAGACGACGAGGATGAGCGCAATCCGCCCCTTCATCGGGCGCGCGATCCCTCGGAGGAGGCTTCACGCTCGAGCATTTCCAGGTAGGCCCGCGCCCGAATATCGTCCGGATCGAGCACGAGACACTTCTCCCACTCCTCACGAGCACGCATTTTTCGCCCGGATCGCAAGAGCACGACCCCCAGCGTCACGCGAGCGGAGATGTAGCGAGGGTTCTGCGCGAGGGCATCCTCCAGCTCCGCTTCGGCGTCCTGAAGGAGTCCCATCTCACAATAGGTGGCGCCGAGCTTGTTCTTGATGTCCAGATACTGGGGCGAGAGCTTGAGCGCCTTGCGGTATTCCTGAGAGGCGTCCACGAGCACGCCGACGTTGCGGTAGGTGTCGCCGAGCATCATGTGCGACTCGGCCAAATACGAGCGCACCTCGGGCGAGAGATTTTCCTGCTCGTGGTCGCGGACGCGTTCCACGTTGAACTCGCGCAGCGCGTCGTCGTATTGGCCCATCTCGTTGAACACAATGGCCAGGTTGAGCCGCGCCTCCACGTAATTGGGGTTGAGCTCGAGCGCCCTGCGAAACTCCTCGGCGGCTTCCCTCCGGTCCCCGTTCATGCTGAGCGCGAGGCCGAGTTGATTGTGGAGATCGGGAAAACTCGGATTGAGCTTCACCGCCTCGAGAAGCTCGCGGATCGCGTCCTGATAGAATCCGCGTTCGAAATAGTCCCTGCCGAGCAGCATGTGCCGTTTGGCCGCGATGCTCATCCCGCTCCCCCCTGAACTGAGCCCAATGCCCGTCCCTGAATCCGCTCCCGCCGCCCTCTCAATTTCGGTTCGAGTAGAAGAGAACCACGAGTCCGGTCACGACCCCCACGACGATCAGAGGCTCGAGGAGGCGAGTTCCCCCTCCGGCGCGCGGCGGTGCCGGACTGAGCCCCCCCGAACCGCTTTGCGCGTAGGAAAGGTCGCTCTTCCGCACCTCGTCGATCGCCTGGGCGGAGGCCGATTTCGCCCACAGCACCTCCCGCGTCGAAAGATCCACGAGGCTGGCACCCACCCGCATGGAGGCGAGTCTTTCGTAACCGCGAACGCCGAAGGGAAACTTCCGAATGGCGCGCACATAGGAAACGCCCGCGCTCCCGACTTGAAGGTTCAGTTGGAGATCGGTCGAGTCGGCGTGGGCCCGGATCGGCGGGTCCTCGAGCCCCAGCTCCAGATCCGCGGCGGCGCGTGATGACACGAGCCGCACTTCCGTGCCCCCCTCCCGGAGCCGCTCCAGGAGGCGCTGGGCGAGAAATCCCAGCGTGTCCCCGGGAAGCGGCGTGACGATGCGGACGGCGCGTGCCGGCGGAATCTCCGCGCCGCGGAGCAGGTCGGCGGCCACCATCCGAGCCACCGAATCGAGCATCGCTCCGTGGGTCTTGGGCATGACGCCCTCGGCATCCGCGCGGGCGGCGCCCCACGCGGAGAAAAGAAGCGCCAATCCGACCGGAATCCATGGCCGACCTCTCACGCGACCATCTCCCCGTCCAAATCGTAGTGCCGAGCCCGCCCGATTCGGACTCTCACGAGGTCACCCGCCCGCGGCCCCCGCGCGCCCGACGGGGCGCGCACGTAGGTGACACCATCCACCTCGTAGCCCTGCTGCTCCACGCGTCCGAGCCAGACGCCCGCGCGCCCCGGCACCGCACCGTCGACACGGACCGGGACCGTGCGCCCGACCCATCCACCCCACACCGATTCCGCGACCTTCCGCTGCGCCGCCATGAGCGTCCGGCGGCGCGAAAGCTTCAGGCGCTCCGGAACCTGTTCCTTCATCCGTCCGGCGGGCGTGCCGTCCTCGCGGGAGTAGGCGAAGCATCCCACGTGGTCGAGCTCGGCCCGGCGGACGTAATCGAGCAGCTCGGCGAAATCCTCCTCCGTCTCGCCCGGAAAACCCACGATGAAATGCGTCCGGATCGCGACGCCCGGGAGACGGCTCCGCAGAGTTTCGATCAGCCGCTCCATGTCGGCCCGGCGCACCTCCCGACGCATCCTGCGCAGCATCGGATCCGTAACGTGTTGCAGGGGAATGTCCACGTACCTGCACACCTTCGCCTCTTCTTCAAACACCCGGATCAGGGCTTCGCTCCAGGTCTTAGGGTGAGTGTAGTGCACCCGGATCCATTCGACGCCGTCGATCGAGGCGAGCGCCCGGAGGAGCTGCGGGAGCCGAGCCTCGCCGTAGAGGTCCGCGCCGTACGAGGTGGAATCCTGTGCGATCAGGAGCAGCTCCTTGGCCCCCGCTTCCGCCAGCCGGCGGGCTTCCTCGACCACCGATTCCAGGGGACGGCTCCTCAAATCCCCCCGGAGCTTCGGGATGATGCAAAAGGTGCAGCGGAAATCGCACCCGTCAGCGACGCGAAGGTAGGCGAGATGCCGCGGCGTCGAGACCGCGCGGTGCGCCGCGAGATCGACCGCGGTTCCCGGCGGTCCGACCTCGAGGATCCGCTGCTCCCGGGAACGCAACACGCGGTTCATGACGCGGACGATCGCGTCCACCTGCCCCGTGCCGACGACCGCGTCCACCTCGGGGATCTCGCGCAACAGCTCCGCTTGAAAGCGCTGCGCGAGACAGCCCGCGACCACAATCCCCTTGAGCTTTCCTTCCCGTTTCAGGGCCGCCATTTCCAGGATTCGGTCGATCGATTCCCGTTGCGAAGGCCCGATGAAAGCGCAGGTGTTGACGACGGCAAGATCGGCGTCCCCGACCTCCGGGACCGTCGCGAATCCCGCGCGCGACATGAGGCCCGCCATGATCTCCGAGTCGACGAGGTTCTTGGCGCAGCCCAAGGTGACGAGCGCGACGCGCGCGCCCGCCCCGGGCGCGGCCGGGGCGCCCGGGTCCCGGATCGAGACCGGCGCGATCATGCGTTCGTCCCGACGCCCGGAGGAGGCTCGTGCGCGCGGTCGGCGAGCTCCCGTTCCGTGACGAGCACCTCGCGCCCCTTCGCACCCTCGGAGGGCCCCACGACGCCGCGCTCTTCGAGCAGGTCGAGGAGACGCGCCGCGCGCGAGTAGCCGACCTTGAGCCGGCGCTGCAGCATGGAGGTCGAAGCCTGCTGGTGGAGCACTACCAGGCGCATCGCCTCGTCGTAGAGCTCATCGTCCGCGTCCGATTCCGAAACGCGCACCTGCTCGAGGGCCGAGTCGTCCGCCTCGACGGGCCGCCCCTGACTCTTCAGGAATTCCACAACGCGCTCGATCTCCTCGCCGGATACGAAGGCACCGTGGATCCGATAGGGCTCCGGTTTCCCGGCGGGGAGGTACAGGCAGTCGCCGTGCCCCAGGAGGCTCTCGGCGCCGTTCATATCGAGGATCACGCGCGAATCGGTGCGGCTTGCGACCTGAAACGCGATCCGAGACGGAAAGTTGGCCTTGATCATTCCCGTGATCACGTCCACCGAGGGGCGCTGGGTCGCCAGAATCAAGTGGATGCCGACCGCTCGCGCCATCTGCGCGAGGCGTCCGATCGGCTCCTCGATCTCGGTCGGAAGGAGGGCCATCAGGTCGGCCAGCTCGTCCACCACCAGGACGATGTACGGGAGCCTAGGCTCCTCGACCTGCGACGGGTCGAGACCGAGCCGGTTATAGGCCTCGATGTTGCGTGCCCCGTGCCGCGCGAGCATCTGGTAGCGGCGCTCCATTTCCTTCACGCAGAAGCGGAGCGCTTGCGCGGCTTTCTTGGGATCCGTCACGACCGGCATCCTGAGATGCGGAATCCCGTTGAAAGGCGTCAGCTCGAGCATCTTCGGGTCGATGAGGATGAATCGGAGCTCCGCGGGGGTCCGCGTGTAGAGAAGGCTCATGATGAGCGTGTTGATGCAGACGCTCTTCCCCGACCCGGTCGCGCCCGCGATCAAGAGATGCGGCATCCGTTCGAGCGAGGTGGTGAAGGGAGCGCCGGCCACATCCTTGCCCAGCGCGAGCGGAAGGGCATCCGCCGTGTCTTGAAACGGCGCGGAGGAAATGATCTCGCGGAGGGACACCGTGGCCTTGACGCGATTCGGGATTTCAACCCCCACCGCGGCTTTCCCGGGAATCGGCGCCACGATCCGGATCCTCTGCGCCTTGAGCGCGAGCGCGAGATCGTCCTGGCGGTTCATGATCTGATTGACCTTGACCCCGGGTGCGGGCTCGTACTCGAAGAGAGTAATGACCGGCCCGGGGTGCACCTCGGATACCTTCCCCTCGACGTCGAAATCGGCGAGGGTCCGCTCGAGGACGCGCGACAGCTCCAGCAGCTCTTCCTTATGCACCGCCTGTCGAGTCGTCTCGTGCCGGTCGAGAAGCTCGATGGAAGGAAGCTTCGCCTCGGGGACGGCGACGGGGCCGAGCTTGAGCCCTGCCTCCCCGCCCGCCCCGGCGGCTTGGCCGCGGGCGCCGGCGGTCCTCGGCGCCTGGGGCGGAAACGGAATGCTCAGGGGCTCCGCGCGCCCCTCCGCTTCACGGCGGGAGACGATCCGAGGACCCGACGGCGGGCGCTGCTTTTCCCGCCCCGATCTCCAGGCGGACGCAAGCTCCTCCTCCTCCAGCGCGGCGGACTTCCGCCCCCGCGCCGGGGAAAGAGGCGGAGCGGATTCCGAGGACTCCGGGTCCATCGACTCGCCCCGCAGCGTTCCTTGGAGCCTCGTTCGCCGGAACGGCGCGACCAGAGCCCCGAGCGCTCCTTGGATCGCCTGGCGCACTCGCTGCGAGGAGCCGATCTCGAACCCGATCACGCCGATCACCACGAGCCCCGTCCCCAGCGCCAGCTCCCCCCCGATCTTTCCCAGGAGCCGCGCGGCCGCGAGCCCGACGAATTCCCCCACGGCCCCGGAGAGAGCGCGGTCGCCCGACGTGAGGAGATGGAGGAATCCGAGAAGGAAGAGGAGCCCGATCGCGCCCAGGATGGTTCGGATGCCCGGCTCGAGGGCCGGCTTCAACCGGAGCCGGTTCCATCCCCATGCGACCAGGGCGAGCGGAACCGCCCAGGCGCCCACGATCCCGAGCTTCGACACGAAGCTCCCCGAGAGGAGGGCCCCAAGCACCCCCCCCTGGTTACGGACCGCGCCGGTCCCGAGAAGCTCCGTGGTTTGATCGCGCGCATCGCGCGTGACGAGCGCGAGCGCGAAGAACGCCCCGATCGAAAGGAGGCAGAGTCCGAGGATCTGGAACTTCCGCCGGACCGAGAGCCGGCCCAGGAGCCACATGGCGCTGCTTAGGTCCCCTGTTGCCAGGAAGCGAGGTAGGCGCTCTGCTCGGGAGTGAGGGTATCGATGTGGACGCCGAGCGCTTCCAGTTTGAGGCGGGCGATCTCCTGGTCGAGCGCCTTGGGAATCGGATAGACGTTCGGCTTGAGTTCGCGCGCGTGTGTGAGCAAGTACTCGATGCCCAGAGCTTGGTTCGCGAAGCTCATGTCCATCACCGCGGCGGGATGTCCCTCGGCCGCGGCGAGGTTGATGAGCCGGCCCTCGCCGAGAACGAAGATCCGCTTCCCGTTCGGAAGCGTGAACTCTTCCACAAAGGGCCTCACGACGCGGGCGGCTTTCGCCTCCTTCCGCAGGGAATCCAAATCCAGCTCCACATTGAAGTGTCCGGAATTCGCTACGATCGCGCCGTCTTTCATGGCTCGGAAATGCTCGAGCCCGAGCACGTGGATGTTGCCTGTGACGGTGACGAACACATCCCCGAGCCGGACCGCCGCCGGCGCGGGCATCACCTGGAACCCGTCCATGACCGCTTCGAGCGCGGGCAGAGGATCCACCTCGGTCACGAGGACGTGCGCCCCCATGCCGCGCGCGCGCGACGCCACACCACGGCCGCACCAGCCGTAGCCCAGCACGACGAACGTGGATCCCGCGAGAAGCCGGTTCGTGGCGCGCAGGACGCCGTCGATCGTGCTCTGGCCGGTCCCGTACCGATTGTCGAAGAGGTGCTTCGTCTTCGCGTCGTTCACCGCGAGGATCGGATACCGGAGCGCTCCCTCACGGGCCATGCTTCGGAGGCGGATCACACCGGTCGTCGTCTCCTCGGTCCCCCCGATGACGTGCCCGATCTGATCGCTCCGCTTGGTATGCAGCACGGTGACGAGGTCGGCGCCGTCATCCATCGTGAATTCGGGTTTCCAATCGATCGCGGCGCCGATGTGGCTGTAGTACGTTTCGGAGTCTTCCCCCTTGATCGCGAACGTCGCGATGCCGTGGCGGTACGCCAGCGCCGCCGCGACCTCATCCTGGGTGGAGAGCGGATTGGAGGCGCAGAGCGCGATTTCCGCCCCGCCCGCCTTCAGCGTGAGCATGAGATTCGCCGTCTCCGTGGTCACGTGGAGGCAGGCCGCGATCCGTTTCCCCTGGAGCGGACGCTCCCGCTCGAATCGGGCGCGAATCTGCCGGAGCACCGGCATCTCGCGCTCCGCCCACTCGATCCGGCTCATTCCCGGCTCCGCGAGCTTGGGGTCGCGAACGTGTCCCTGGGCGTTCATCGTTGCCGTTCCGCTAGGCGTCACGCTTCAAATCCTCCACGCGGTCGAGCAGCTCCCAGCGGAAGCCTTCGTTCTCGCGTCCGAAATGTCCATAGGCGGCTGTCTTCCGATACATCGGTTTCCGTAGATCGAGGTTTTGGATGATCGCGGCCGGCCTCAGATCAAAGTGGCGTCGCACCAGCTCCTCGAGCCTCGAATCGGGCACCTTTCCGGTCCCGTGGGAATCCACCATGATGGAGACCGGCTGCTCGACCCCGATCGCGTACGCCACCTGGACGGTGCAGCGGTCCGCGAGCCCCGCGCCCACGACGTTCTTCGCGACATGGCGCGCGGCGTAGGAACCGGAGCGATCCACCTTCGAAGGGTCCTTGCCGCTGAAGGATCCCCCGCCGTGGCCCCCGAATCCGCCGTAGGTGTCGACGATGATCTTGCGGCCCGTGAGCCCGGTATCGGCGCGCGGTCCCCCCAGCACGAAGCGGCCGGTTGGATTGACGAAATAGACCGGCTCCCCGTCGATCATCTCGCGCGGCAGCACCGGGCGGATCACGTCGGAGATCAGGCGGTCCGTGAAGCGCTTGTACTCGGCCTCGGGCATCTCCGCGTGCTGGGTCGATAGGACCACGGTGCTGACGCGGCGCGGCTTTCCGTCCACGTACTCGACGGTCACCTGGGATTTTCCATCGGGGCGCAGCTCCGGAAAGGTGCCTGACCGGCGCGCTTGGGCCAGCGCTCGGGTCAGGGAATGGGCGAGGCGGATCGGAAGCGGCATGAGCTCGGGTGTCTCCCGGACCGCGTAGCCGAACATGAGGCCCTGATCTCCCGCGCCGGCGCGATCGACCCCCAGCGCGATGTCCTTCGACTGCTCGTCGATGCAGGTCAGCACGGAGCAGGTCTCGTAGTCGAATCCGTACGTCGGATTGTCGTAGCCGATATCCCGGATCGTGTCCCGCACGACCCGCGGGATGTCCACGTAGCACTTGGTCGTGATCTCACCCGCCACGAGCGCGAGCCCCGTCGTCACCAGCGTCTCGCAGGCAACACGACCGGTTGGGTCCTGCGCCAGGATCGCGTCCAGGATGGCGTCCGAAATCTGATCCGCGACCTTGTCGGGATGCCCTTCCGTCACGGACTCGGAAGTAAACGCCATCCCTCTCTGCGTCGTCGGGCTCCTTTTCGTTTCCGGTTTGGCTTGCACCAGGGGAACGGTCATGAAGATTCCACCTCGGATGAACCCACGTTTAGGCGCTGGTACGCGCCGCGCACCACCGCGTTCTCCCCCACCACCGAAGCATCCAGCACAATGTCTTCGACGATCGCCCCTTCGTTCACGATCGAGTTTCGTACCACCGCCTGGCGCACATGGGCCCGAGGGCCGATCGAAACGTGCGGACCGATGACGGCCGCCGTGACGTCCGCGGTGGGATCCAAGGCCACGGGGGGGATCACCACCACCCCCTCACGGCTCACGGGCGTCGCGAGCTGCTCCAGCAGAGCCCGGTTGGTCTCGAGAAGGGTCTCCACTTTGCCGCAATCATACCAGCCCGACACCGGAAAGGGGCGGAGTTCCTCTCCGCGCTGCAGGAGCAGCTGGAGCGCGTCGGTGAGCTGCAGCTCGCCCCGCGTCAGCCGCCGCTCACGGACGAGGGTCTCCAGAGATTCAAAAAGGAGCGGCCCGTTGGAAATGTAATACAGGCCCACGAGCGCCAGGCTCGAAACGGGGCGCTCCGGCTTCTCCACGAGCTCTACGATCTTTCCCCCTCGGACGGTCGCCACTCCGAACCGGCTCGGATCGCTCACCTCGTGCACGCCGACCTGGGAGCCGTTCCGGACCAGGTCTCCGATCACCGCCTGCACGATCGTGTCGCCAAGGATAATGAGAAGCGGGGCCCGGCCGGCCGCCAGCTTCGCTTGCACGACCGCGTGCCCCAGCCCGAGCGGCTCCTCCTGCAGAACGCACTCGATCCGGAAATCTTGCCGAGAGGCCGCGTAGCGGCGGATGCGCTCACCCTGGGGACCCGGGGCGATCACCAAGATCACGCGCTCCAGCCCCGCCGGCTTCAACTGATCCAGGATGTGGGCCAGAATAGGCTTCCCCGCCACCATCAGAAGCGATTTCGGCGTGGTGTGGGTGAGCGGCCTGAGCCGCGAGCCGCTGCCCGCGACCGGGACGATGGCGACCGGTTTCACTTCGCGAGGGCTCGTTTGAGGGCGTTGACGCCGGGAAGCGTGCTTGGATCGACGCCGTTCAGCAGCGCGAGGTAGAAGCTCACGAAATCCCCGCGTGACACGCCCCAGAGAAGCCGAAGCATCGGATCGTCTCCCTCCAGTACCACGGTTTCGACTTGGACCTTGCGCTGACGCAGATAGGTGGCGAGCCATTCGAAGCGCCGCACGATCCTCGGGTGGTCGCTCGGATCGCGAAGCAGGACCGCGGCGATCCGGCCGACGATCGCACCCGGGTTCACGAAGCCATCCACCTCGTTGTGATTCATCTCGGGAAGTACGGACACCCAGGCGAGGTGCTTCGAGTTCTCGTTGAATTGCCCCTTCCAGCGCAGCGCGACAGGCTCGGCCGTACGTTTGTCGGCCACCAGCACGATCGGGCGGCCCCTCAACCGTATCGCGAGTTGCTTGGCCGGGTTACGCGATTGTATCACATCGGGCGAGCAGGCGGTAGCGGCCTTATCCAAAGCCCTGGCCGCCCGCTCGAGGCGCGCCCCCGCGTCCGGGAGCGCCCCCAGGTGGTGGGCCACGTGGGCGAGCGCCGAGAAGGAATAACCGAGCGCCGCGCGCGGCGGGAACCCGGCGGGCAGGAGAGCGACGGGAACGCCCTCCCCCTGCGCCCGCTGCACGAGGGTGCCGCCCGACGCAAGCACCAGGGCGCGCGTGCGGAGCTGGGTGAGCGCGCGAAAGGCGGTCAGCGTTTCCTCCGTCTCGCCGGAATAGGACGAAAACACGAGGAAATCCTCCGGCGTGATCCAGGACGGGGGCTCGTAGTGCCGCACGACGTGGACGGGTACCGCCCCCTCGCGATCGGCGAGGACGCGGAGGAGATCGCCTGCGATCGCAGATCCTCCCATTCCCAGCACGACGAGGCTGCGCGGCCGGCGCGGCTCGATGCGGCGCACCGCCTCCGCCGAGATGATCCCTCCCGCGCGAAGCTGGGCCGGGAACCCTTCGATCTTGCCGGCCATTCCGCCTGGGTCGAATCGTTCCACCCGGGCTTTCGAATCGAGAGGGCGCGGAGGAAGCGGCCGGCTCTCGCGAGCGCGGGTCATGCGGGCAGGAAGATTCCCGGGTACTGCCGGCTCATGAACTCCGTCACCACCGTGCGCACGTCGCTCGGCGTGCACAGGCTCATACACCGCTCCGCGAGCCCGCGCGCCTCGTCGTACGTGGAACCGCGGATGATCGTCTTGATCTCCGGAACGAGGTAGGGGCTCACACTGAACTCCTCGAGACCGAGGCCCACAAGAACCACCGCGTACAGCGGCTCCCCCGCCATCTCCCCGCAGATCCCCACAGGGATTCCCGCGCGGTGACCCGCCTCCACGACGCTTTTGATCGCGCGGAGCACCGCGGGATGGAGCGGCTCATAAATCTCGGAAATCGCCTCATTGCCGCGATCCACGGCGAGGGTGTACTGAATCAGATCGTTCGTCCCGATGCTCACGAAATCCGCCTCTTGGGAAAGCCGGTCGATACAGAACACGGACGCCGGTGTCTCCACCATGATCCCGAGGGGCACGTTCTGCGCCATCGCGACGCCCTCCTTGCGAAGCTGGAGCTTCACGCGTTCCACGATTTCCCGCGCCCGCCTCAGATCCTCGAGACCGATCACCATCGGAAACATGATCCGCAAGTTCCCGTAAGCGCTGGCGCGGTAGATCGCGCGGAGCTGGGTACGGAAGATCTCTTCGCGGCGGAGGGAAAACCGCAGCCCGCGCATCCCGAGGAAGGGATTTTTCTCGATCGGCGTTCCAAGGTAGGAGGCGAACTTGTCTCCCCCCACGTCGAGCGTGCGGATGATGACCGGCTTCGGGTCCATCGCCTCGACGATCGAGCGGTAGGCGTTGAACTGAGCGTCCTCGGTCGGCAACTGCTTTCGCGCGAGATAGAAGAACTCCGTCCGATAAAGCCCGATGCCGTCGGCTCCGTTCTCGAGGATCCCAGGGAGCTCCTCGGGGACCTCGAGATTCGCGCCGAGCCCGATGGCGCGGCCGTCTGCCGTCACGCAGCGTTGGTCCTTGAGCTGGGTCAGCTTCGTGGCGAGCTCGCGATAGTGCTCGCGCTTGCGCTCGTGATCGGCGAGCGTCTCGGGATCCGGATTGAAGATCGCGATCCCGCGCGTGCCGTCCACGATGGCGATCGCGCCCCTGCGCGCCGACTCGGTCGCGCTCTTGAGCCCGACTACCGCGGGAATCCCGCGCGCGCGAGCCATGATCGCGGTATGGGAGGTGCGTCCGCCGAGGTCGGTGGCGAACCCGAGCGCCATGTTCCGCTGAAGGAGCGCCATCTCGCTGGGCGGGAGATCGTTCGCGACGATGAGCGACGGCTCGGTGAGATCGCTCAGCGAACGGGCTCGGACGCCGCCCAAATGGGCGAGGACGCGCCGACGGACGTCGCGAACGTCGATCGCACGGCCGCGGTAGTACTCCCCGTCCGCCTCGTCCAGGCGCGCGGCCACGGCGGTCAGAATTCTCCGGTACGCAAAGGAGGCCGGCTTTCGCTCCCGCTCGATCACGGCAAGGGTCTGAGCGGTTGCGTCAGGATCTTCCAGAATCTCGATCTGGGCGTCCAGGATCCGAGCGTGCTCTTCGCCGGTTTCGAGCGCGATTTTCTCCCGCAGCTCCCGAACCTCCACCAGACTCTCGCGGATCGCCTTGCGAAAGCGCTCCTGCTCGGCGGCTGGATCCTGGACGCGAAGATCGCCGTCCTGGACCTCGGCCTCCTCGGGATCGACGATGTGGACCGGGCCGATCCCGATCCCCGGCGACGCGGCGATTCCTTGAAGGGTCGTCATTCCTCACCGAATTTGTTGTTCACCACGCGCACCAGGGATTCCAGCGCCTCCCGCTCGTCTTTCCCGTCGGCGCGGAGGGTGAGCTGCGCGCCCATCTCGGCGGCGAGCATCATGACCCCCAGAATGCTCTTGCCGTTCACCTCGAGCCCGTCGCGGATGACAAAGATGTGTGAGGCGAATTTCGCGGCTTCCTTCACGAACACGGAGCACGCCCGCGCGTGAAGCCCGAGGCGGTTTTGAATCGTGACCGTCTGCTCCACCATCTCGTGTCTCGGTCCTCTAGACGCGGGTCGAAAGAGCCAGGGCCAAAAGAGCCGCCGCGAGCGCGATCTCGACGCTCCGTCCCGGCCATCGCTTGAGTCCGAGAGCCGTCCCCAGAAACCCCAGGACGAAGGGCGCCAGAACGAGTGTGATGTGCGCGAGCCCTTGGCCGGCTGGATCCGCGCTCTTCGTGAGGACCGAGAGCGTGAGAACCACCAGCAATCCGAATCCGAACGCGCTGGCCCGCTCGAAAATATGCGTGAGCATCGCGAGCTTGAGCGAGTGGAGGAGCTTCCCCGGTTCGTCCGCCAGCGCGTACCCTCGTGGCACGCCGGCGAAGCGAAATCTCAGCGCGACGGCATTGTACGTCAAAAGCGCGAGAAGGGGGCAGACCAGGACGCGGAGGTCCGGCCCCAGCGGGTCCGCGAGCGGAAGGAGCCCCATACCCAGGATGCCGACCAGCCCCGCAAACGGCCTCAGGGTCACCCAGAACAGGGGGTCCCCGAGCGCAGCCAGGGGGCTTGCGAGCGCGCGCTTCACGTCCTCGATCTGCGTCTCCTCGATGGGCGCTCCCCGCGCCCGGCGCTCTTCGAGGCGCGCGACGACCCCGAGCACGTAGCCCGCCAGGACCGGGTGCGTGCCGAAGAAACCCAAATGCCGGGCGAGGGCCTTACCCTGCTCCCCGGCTCCCGAGTGGAGACGTCGAAGAACCGGAAGGAGCGCGAACCCGAAGCCGAGACCCTGTTGACGCTCGGGCGAGAAGAGAGCCTGGAGGTAGAACGATCGCGACGTGACCTTCGCCAGGTCCAAGCCGCGAAGCGGGGAGGCGGTCCCCGCGGGAGGGGTCTCGATCATGGCGCTGCGCCCCGGACCCGGAGGAGCAGGAGGAGCACCGCGAGCGCGCCGGCCGCCGCCCAGCGCAGTCCGTGCCGCGCCGCGCGCACATGGGTATGGAAGCCGGACGCGAACGCGGCGCCGAGGAGCACGGCAAAGACGAGCCCCGCCCTCGGGCCGGTGACGGTGTCGGCGAGCCGGGGCAGGATGAGCGATGCCGCGGCGATACCCGCCACCGTTCCCGCCGCGGACCAGCTCGCGCCCCGCAAGAAGACCCGGAGCACGCCCCCCCAGTAGAGCGCCTCGAACGCGCGAAGCCTTCCTTCCCGAGCCAGCTCGTCGGCGCGCGCGGCGCGCGCCCGGTTCCTCGCGCGGAGAGGCGCCTCCATCCATCCCCCAACCACGGAGGCGACAAGACCCGCGATCGTACCGACCAGAACCCAGAGGATTCCGCCGGTCGACACCGAGACCGAGGGGGTGAGCCGCTCCATGCAGAAAAGCGCGACCGAGACGCCGATCACCCCCGCCGTCGCGGCATCGCGCGGGCGCTGCGCCGCGGGCAGCGAGGGGTCCGTGAGGAGAAGCTGAAGCAGGACGCCGACGCCGAGCGGGATTCGAAGCGCCCAGAGCTCCCATTGTGTTCCGGGGTTCCACAGGGCTCCGGCGAGACAGGCGCCGACGAGCGGCTGGCCGATCATGAGATTCCAGCCCGCCGAGCGGTCGGTGGCGAGGATGCCCCCAAGAAGGGCGACACGCCATAGCTCAGGGAGCAGCGCCTACCTCCTCCACCCGGGCCCTGATTCGAATCGGCCCGGTCTTGGCTCCGGAACGGAATCCGACCAGGAACGCCGTCCCCTGGTAGACGCGCTCGGCGCCCGATTCAGAGAGCGAGACGGTTTCGACGGGGGACCACTCCACACGCGCGGCCGGCTCGAACTGGAGCGTCAACGCCACACGGAGGTACTCGGAGTCCTCGAGCCTCATCGAGGTGACCGAGTCCGCTTCTCCGGTCGAGCCCGGGGAGCACGCCACGGGCGCCTTCCCCTCGAGAGAAAGGCGGCGTCCCGGCGCGGCCCCGGTCAGGATGCTCAGGTTCCATTCGCTCACGAGCCAGGCGTCGCCCGGGACGCCGGCGAATCGGACCTCGAACTCGGCCTCGTCGCGACCCGGGGCGATCTGTTTCTCGATCGTGCCGCGCGGATCGCCCATGGACGCGAGAGCGATGAGCGGGTCCGCGTGGGCCATGGGTTCGCCCGCGCCCGCCGGCGCGAACGTGAGCCCCACGGGGCCGAGACCAATCAAAGCGCGGAGGCTCCCCGACGCGGCGACCTCGGGCGCGGGGAGCAGCCACTCCTGCGAGGCGTACCTCGGGCGCTCGTCGTACTGCAAGAGCCGCTCGAGCCCGGGCTCCTTGAGCTGGATCGATCCGTGGATCGTCTCGGGTTTGTGAGCAGTCGCGCTCCCCTCTCCTTGCGCGCCCGCGCGCCGCGCGGCTTCTTCGACGCGGGCGTGATAGGCTTCACGCCTGCGGGCGATCACACACGCGAAGTCGTGCGGGCGCCGGCGCTCGGCAAGCTCCACGATCGCCCCCGAGGCGTTCACCGCCACCCCCACCGCGACCCGGGGTGACTTGAGCCGGTGCTCCTCCTCGCCGCGCTCGACGATCCATCCGCTCGACGGTCCCTGAAGCTCATCGGCGAGCGCGTCGGCGCGGAGCATGTGGCCCCGCACCGCTGCCCGCAGGTGCGGCAGGTAGAATCCGCCGAAGACCCCGTGCCAGTAGGAGCAGTTGCACTGCGCGCGATGCACCTCGCGCCTCGCCTCTTCGTACTGGGTCCGGCCGAGGCAAGAGCGGCTCGCGTGCTCGATTTTCGCGCTCAGCTCCGTCACGCGCCGGTGCAGGCGCCGCGATTCCGGATACCGCGCGAAGAACTCGCGCCAGTTCCCGGTCGCGATCCGTCTCGCGAGATCGGCCTTGCCCTGCGCCTCGAGCCAACGCTGCTCCGATTCGATCCGGACCTGCTCGCCGGCCGGGAGCGCCCAGAGCATCATTTCGGGGTAGCTCGCGGCCGGAAGCGCGATGCTCCGCGCCGGGAGCCCCGCGTCCCAGACGTCGCCGAGCGGCATCGCCTCGACCGCGCGGCGCTCTTCCAGGGCCCCGAGCCAGGACTCGAGCCAGCCGTCGCGGTAGACCCAGTCGTGCGTGCGGGGCCAGATGCCGAACTTCTCCCCATCGTCCCCGAAGACGCGGACTCCGGCGGCCGCGCGCGACGTGCCACGCAGAAAATCGAGAAGCTCGGGGACGGGCTGAAACGGGATCCGGTAGCGGAGCTCGCGCTCGATCGGGAACACACCGACGCGGCCCATCGTGGACTCGACCCAATACGGCTCGCGGAGGGTGCCCGAATCCGCCCCGGCGAGAAGAAAGTGATGATCGTCGACCAGCGTGTATTCGATCCCCGCGCGCGAGAGCGCGTCGGGCAGGTCGGGCTCCCAGACCCGCTCCGCGATCCAGGCTCCGCGCGCGGTCACGCCGAATCGCGCCTTCAAGTAGCCGTTCATCCTCTCGATCTGCCCCTGCTGGTCCCACGGGGGAATCACGGCGAGGATCGGCTCGTAGTATCCCCCCGAAAGAAGCTCCACCTGGCCGCGGCTGCAGAGCGTCCCGAGCGCGTCAAGAATCGAAGGCTCGTGCTTCTCGAGCCACTCGAAGAGCGGCCCCGACCAATGCATGGAGAGGCGCACGCCGGGATGGCGCGCGAGCGCGTCGAGAAAGGGCCGGTACGCGCGCTCGACCGCCTCGGCGAAGACCGAATCGAAATTTCCGACCGGTTGGTGGTTGTGGAGCGCGAAGGCCAGCCGCACCGGCGCCCCGTCGAGCGGCATCACGCCCCCCCGCCGAGCAAAGGCGCGAGCCTTCGCGCGGGGTTGGTCGGAAGATCCTGCGCCGTAAGCCGGACCCCCAGCCGCTCCAGGGCAAGGAGCATTTCGCGCTCCGTGGGACTCAGATACACGTAGGGGAGCACTTGGACCTTCCCCTCCGCGTGATGGAGCCCACCCACGTTCACCTCATGGAGCGGGAACCCGCCCTCTTTGAGCCGAAGCGGCTCCTCGGGTCCGGGAAACAGCAAGAACGCCCGCTCCGCCTCGGTGGTCGCGAGCGTCGAAGGAAGGAGCGCCTCGGAAATCGAGAGTGCCACGGCGCGCGCGCCCTCCGGCGCGGCGAAAAGGTAGAGGCCCGCGCGACCGGGATCCGCGCGGAGCGAATCAGAGACGATGCCGATCCACGTCGGCCGAAGTGGTCCGCCCCAGCCGTGGACGACCTGCCCGTGGATGAGCCGGTCGTCAATCCGCGCGAGCAGAAGCGGCACGCTAGAGTACGGTGATGCCGGCTTTCCCCTTGGCTTCCAGGCGCGGCAGAAGCTCGTCCAAGGGAAGCGTGTCGCGGTAGTGGAAGAACTCGAGAAGCATGGGGAGGTTGACCCCGGTAACCTTTCTCACGAGCCTTTCACCGTGCTGGGCGCGGCGCGAGGCGATACCGCAGCTACCCGCGGCCAGGTCGGTGAAAAGCACGACCGGGCGGTCTCCCGGAACGTCCCGCACTCGCTCTTCGATCGCGCGGCTCAGGGCGTCGCTCGAGTAGCCGTCATTGCTCAGGACCTGGACGTCGGACTGGGCGCCGAGAATCCCTTCGACCGTGCGGAGGAGCTCCGAGCCGAGCGCGGCGTGCGTCACGAGGAGCGCGAAGGGCCGACGCGGCACCTGGGCCGGGTTCATGTTCGATCACTCGGTGTCATCTCGGACCAACGGATTGGAGAGAAGCTTGGCGCGCATGCTCTCGATCAGGCGTTCGTTCAGCGCGCGGGCCGGGTGGTATCCGTACACTTTGACGAGATGGTTGAGCGAGATCACCTCGGCGATGACCGTGATGTTCTTGCCGGGAAGAATCGGGACGGTCACGAGGGGAATCTCGGTGTCGAGGTACTTGGCATGCATGTCGTCGAGGCCGAGGCGCTCGTAGTCCGCCTTGCTGTCCCACTCCGTCAGGTGCACTTCGACTTCGACGCGTTTCTGCCCGCGTATCGCGCGGATGCCGAAGATCGCCTGAACATCGATCACCCCAAGACCGCGGATCTCCATCGTGTGCTTCAGGACCTCGTTGCAGGCTCCGATCAGGATATCGCCGTGCCGGCGCGTGATCCGGACCACGTCGTCGGCGACGAGCCGGTGTCCGCGCTCCACCAGATCGAGCGCGGTCTCGCTCTTGCCGATCCCGCTTCTCCCGGTGAACAGGAGCCCGACCCCGTAGACGTCCACCAGCGAAGCGTGCACGCTAACCGAAGGCGCGAAGACCCAGTCGAGGTAGGCGGTGAGCTGGTGGATGAAGGGCGTGGTGTCCTGCGGCGTTCGAAGGAGGGGCACCTTGTGCCGGTTCGCGCGCTCGAGCAGACCCTCCGGAAGCTGGAGCCCCTTCGTCACGATGATGCCCGGCATCGCAAACTGAAAGAGGCGGTCCAGCGCCTCCGCGCGCCCTTTCGGGCTCAGGGTTCCGAGGTAGGCGATCTCGGTCCGGCCCATGATCTGGATCCGTTCGAAGAGGAAATTCTCCGAGTAGCCCATGAGGGCCATGCCCGGACGATTGATGTCGCTGATCGTGATCGGAACGCGGGACTCGAGCCCCTGGGTGAGGACCTCGAGCGAGAGGGTCTCGCGCTGCTGCTCGTAGAGCTGTTCGATCGTGATTTGGGCGGTGCTAATCGAGCTCAAGCAGTCCTACTTGCCCGTCCTCCAGGCGATAGACGATCCGAATGCCGCCCCCGTCCGGCTCGGAAAAGGCCAACACGGCCAGGCGGCTCTTGAGAAGCATCCGCACGGCCTGGTCCACGGTCAGGGTCCGCTGCTTGGGTCGAGACCGGACGATCTCGACCCCGCCCTGCTCCCGGCGTGTCGCTTCCGGAGCGAGCACGGGGATTCCCTGGCGGCGGAGGCTCTCCCCGCGTTTCTTCCTGTCCTTCAACCGTTCCTTGCGACGCTTCAACGCTCGCTCCTGCTTCTCTAGCACCGCGTCGAGCGCCACGCGAGGATCCGGATCCTGGGCGCGCCCGGCCAAGTCCACACCGTTTCCGAATATGCGAAGCTCCGCCATGTGGCGGTAGCCCTCCTCGGTCACGGTCAGCTGCGCGCTGATCAGGTGCGAGAAGTATCGCTGCAACTTCTCGATTCTCCGCTCCGCGTACTCGCGGTAGTCGGGAGTCACCGTCCAGTGCCGCCCCTTGATCGTGATCTGCATTGGTACCCCCTGGATGGGTCATGTTCGATTCTCGATCCGCGACGCGTAACGTCGGCGGGCCCGTGCCGGCAATATGCGCAAGGCCTCCCGGTACTTGGCCACCGTCCTCCGCGCGATCTTGAGACCTTGTTCGTGCAAGAGCTCCGCGATGCGCTGATCGCTGAGCGGCTCGCGCTTGTCCTCTCCTTGGATCAGCTGTGAGATCTTCCCCTTCGCTACCTTGGCTGAAACATCGTCTCCGTCTTCAGTCTGGAGCCCGCTCGAGAAGAAATATTTCAGCTCGAAAACACCTCGCGGAGTCTGAACGTACTTGTTCGTCGTGACGCGGCTCACGGTCGATTCGTGCATGCCGATCTGGTTCGCGATCTGCTGCAGCGTGAGCGGCCTCAAGCCTTCCACGCCCCTCTCGAAGAACTCCCGCTGCTCCTCCACGATCCGGCGCATCACCTTGATCATCGTCTTTCGCCGCTGCTCGATCGTCTGGATGAGCCACTTGGCCGAGTTGAGCTTTTCGGTGATGTACCTGCGGGTCGTGTCCTCGACGGAATTCCTGTTCCGCAGCATTTGCTGGTAGGCGTGGCTGATCCTGAGCCGGGGCACGTTCCGATCGTTGAGCGCGACAACGAAATCCTCGCCGACCCGTTCCACGATCAGGTCCGGAACCACGTAGCGCGTTTCCTCGGCCGCGATCTCCTGGGCCGGCCGGGGATCCAGAGTGCCGATCGTGTCGCTCGCCGCCTGGACATCCTCGACCGTGCACTTGAGATTCCGCGCGATCTCCGAGAATCGCTTGGCGAGGAGGTTATCGAATTGCTCCTGAACGATCCGGCCGGCAAGGGTCGTCTCCATTTTCTTCTGGACGATTTGGATCCAGAGGCACTCCTGGAGGTTCCGGGCGCCGATCCCCGCCGGCTCGAACGTCTGGATCACGGCGAGCACTTCCTCGACGCGCTCGGGACTCACCTGGAAGGTCTCGCCGACCTCCTCGACCGTGGTCTGCAGGTACCCGTTCTCATCGATGGAACCGATCAGGAATTCTCCGATCTCCATGGCCGGCGGATCCAGATTGCTCAGGCGCAGCTGCTCCAGGAGATGATCCCCGAGGGTTTTCACGGTGACCGGGACGCGCTCGTAGAACTCGGCGTCGCCGTCGTTCGTGCGCGGGGCCGACACCGTCTCGAACTGGTCGGGCCACAGCTCCCCCCAGTCGATTTCCTGTTCCGCCTTCGCCTCGGTCTCCGGCGGCTGCTCGGCCTCCTCCTGCCCGACCTCCTTCTTGACCTCTTCGATCTCCTCGACCTCTTCCACCTCGTCCACCTCTTCGAGGAGGGGATTGCGCTCCAATTCCATCTTGAGCGCCTGCTGGAGCTCGAGGGTGGGCATCTGGAGCAGCTTGAGCGCGTGCTGCAAACGCTGCGTCATGATCAGCGTCGGCTTCTGCTGCATGCTCAGGCTGTGTTTCATTTCCATGGCTTTATGCCCTCAATCCAGCCGGAACCGCTCGCCCAGATAGATCTGGCGGGCGATCGGATCCTCCGCCAGCTCCTGGCTCGTTCCTTCCAGGAGGATCTTCCCCTCGAACATGATGTACGCCCGGTCGGTCGTGCTCAAAGTTTCGCGGACGTTGTGGTCGGTGATCAGAATCCCCAGACCCCGCTGCTTCAGCCTCCCGACGATGTCCTGGATTTCGGCGACCGCGATCGGGTCGATTCCGACAAAGGGCTCGTCCAGCAACAGGAACTTGGGATGCGTCACGAGCGCCCGCGTGATTTCGACGCGCCGCCGTTCTCCACCCGAAAGGTTGTACCCCCTTCGATCCGCCAAGTGCGCGATGTTCAGTTCCTCCAAGAGATGCCCGAGCCGCTCCGTCCTCTCCCTCCTACTCATCGGCAGCGTTTCCAAAATGCCCAGGATGTTCTCGCGGACGGTCAGTTTTCGAAAGATCGAAGGCTCCTGGGCCAGATAACCGATCCCGGCGCGGGCCCGCTCGTGCATCGGCATCCGCGTGATGTCCTTGCCGTCGACCAGAATCTGCCCCCCGTCGACCCGCAAGAGCCCCACGATGAGATAGAAGGTCGTTGTCTTCCCCGCGCCGTTCGGGCCCAGGAGACCGACCACCTCGCCGCGTTGCACTCCGATCGAAACCCGGTCGACGACTTTCCAGTGGCCGTAGAACCGCTCCAGATTCCGCCCCTCCAGGCCGGTCATCGCGAGATCGGCTCTCCGCCATCCCCCTCGTCGCGAACTTCCGCCCGGACCTCTCGCTTGAGGTGGAAGTGGTCCAGGTTCGGATCGCTCTCAAAGCCGTATCCCGTGACGACGTCCTGCTTGCGCGTCACGCGGACGAAGGAGTCCGAGACGATCTTCTGGGTGCTGTTGATCCACCGCAGCGAGTCGGTGTCCATCCTAACGCCGGTTTCGGTGACGATTCGCACCTTCCCCACGGCTTCCAGGTTGTTCGTGCGCTGATCCACGAGGCCTTGGTCGGCGACGAGGGTCGAGTATCGGGTCCCATTCGTGTCGAAGAACTCGATCCGAATGGTGCGGGCATCCACGAGATTTCGATCGTTGTACATGGCCGCGTACGATGCCCAGAGGGTCCAGTTCTTCTTGCCTTCCGAAGTTTCCGTGAGCGTGAAATCGCGCGCCTCCTGATCCGGAAACCGGAGGGCCGCGCCGCTCGGAGTCGGGGCGGTCCGCGACTGACAGCCCGCGATCGCGGCCACGGCAACCACGGCCAGAGCTTGCGAGGTGCTCCATCGTATCACGCCCCCTCGAAACCCGGCAAACGGGGACCGCATTCTTCACCGGACCCGGGCGCCCGCCCCGAGGCAGTCGTGCAGGTGAAGGACGCCCTGGGGCTCTCCCCGTCCGTCCACGATCACGAGCGAGGTGATCGCGCCCCCTTCGTTCTCCTCCATGCGGCGCACCGCCTGCGCGATGAGCGCGTCCTCCCCGATCGTGTGCGGCATCGTCGACATGACTCGGGAGACCGGCTGCTCCAAGCTCGCGGATCCCTGGAGCAAGATTCGCTTGAGATCCCCGTCGGTGAGAACGCCCCTCAGAAGACCCTCGTCGTCCACGACCGTCGTCATGCCGAGGCGCTTTTTCAGGATTTCCAGCAGGGCCTCGTGGAGCGTCGCTCCGCTCCCCACCCTCGGCAATGCGTCCCCTCGGTGCATCAGGTCCGAGACGCGAAGCAGGGCGGTCTGACCGAGCACGCCCCCCGGATGGAGGAAGACGAAATCCTCCCGGGAAAAACCCTTCATGCGCAGGAGCACGATCGCGAGCGCGTCCCCCATGGCGAGCGCGGCCGTGGTCGTCGTGGTGGGCACAAGGTCCTCGGGGCACGCCTCCCGCAACCTGCCCAAGTCCAAAACGCAGTCCGACCCGCGCGCGAGCGCGGAGTTGGGATTGCATGTGATCGTGACGATCGGCACCCCGCGGCGGCGGAACGCGGGCAAGAGTCCGAGAAGCTCCGGGGTCTCTCCGCTCTTCGAGAGGAGGATGGCCGCGTCCCGGGTCGAGACGATTCCCAAATCCCCGTGGATGGCGTCCACCGGATGGACGAAATTCGCCGGGGTGCCGGTGCTGGTGAGGGTTGCCGCGATTTTTTTCGCGACGAGGCCGGACTTGCCGACACCCGAGGTGAGGACGTAACCCTGTACCTCGAGCAAGAGCTGAACGGCTCGCTCGAAGTCCTTGCCGACACGATCCTTGAGGCCGAGGATCGCTTCCCCTTCGGCTTCGAGAATCTCGCGAGCCCACGCGGAGATGCATGTCGCATTCGCCTGCATGAGCGGCAATAGATCGCCCGTGCTCTTCGGATTCACGCCGGTCTGGCCCCCACAAGTCTCTCATCGGCAAGTGATTGGCGAATCTTGATCCAGGATCGAAGCAAACCGGGAAGCTCGGCGAGCGGCCACTGGCTTTCCCGGTCGGACTTGGCTCGGGGCGGGTCGGGATGGGTCTCGATGAAGATGCCGTCCACTCCCGCCGCCACGGCCGCCCGCCCCAGCACCGGGATGAACTCGCGCTGCCCCCCGGTCTCGACGCCTCCCGGCCTCTGGACAGAATGGGTTGCGTCGAAGAAGACCGGACAGGCGCACCGCCTCATGATTTCGATCCCGCGGAAGTCCACGACCAGATCGCCGTACCCGAACATGGTTCCCCGTTCGGTCAGGATCACCCCTTCCGCTCCCGCCGCGCGGGCCTTGTCCACCGCCCGGGCCATCGATCCGGGGTCGAGGAACTGCCCCTTCTTGAGATGCACCGGCTTGCCGCTCCGAGCCACGGCTTCAATGAGCGCGGTCTGACGACACAGGAACGCCGGGACCTGGATCAAGTCTAGGACCTGGGCCGCGGCGGCGACTTCCGAAATGTCGTGGACGTCGCTCGTTACGGGAACCCCGGCCGCGTCGCGTATCCGCGCCAGCTCTCGAAGGCCCTCCTGAGCGCCCGGACCGCGGTAGCTCTCTCGGGTGGAACGGTTCGCCTTCGCATAGGAAGCCTTGAACACGAAGGGAAGCCTGAGCGCCGAGGAGATTCGCTTGACCTCACGAGCCACTTCCTCCGCCATGCCGGGGTCTTCCAGGGCGCAGGGCCCCGCGATGAGCGCGAAGCGGCCCGGCTCGAATCGAACGCTTCCGACGTCGAACGCTTTCCACGCTTCCGGCACGATGAGGCTCTCCTACTGGATGGGCGCGCCCGTCGGACTCGGGCTCGCGGCCTGGGCGCCCTCCCGCCGACGGCGTTCCTCGATCGCCGCGCGAACGAATCCGCGGAAAAGAGGATGCGGGTTGTCCGGACGCGAGCGGAGCTCCGGATGGAATTGGACCCCCACGAACCAGGGATGATCGGGCAGCTCGACGATCTCGACGAGATCCATGTCCGTGTAGACGCCGGTGACCTTGAGCCCGCGCTCCTCGAGCTTCGCCCGATAGCGATTGTTGAACTCGTAGCGGTGCCTGTGCCGCTCGGCGACATGCGGATTCGCGTATTCCTCCGAGGCGTGGCTCCCGGGAACGACCTCGCAATCGTAGGCGCCGAGCCGCATGGTGCCCCCCTTCTTCGAAACGCCCTGCTGCGATTCCAGGAGATCGATGACCGGGTGCGGGGTATCGGAGCGGAACTCGGAAGAGTCGGCGCCGTCCAACCCCGCGACGTCGCGCGCGAACTCGATGACCGCGCACTGCATGCCGAGACAAATTCCGAAAAAGGGCGTCTTGCGCTCCCTCGCGTACCGCGCGGCCTGGATCATCCCCTCGGTTCCGCGGTCTCCGAAGCCGCCCGGGATCAAGATTCCGTGTGCCTGGCCCAGCAAGGCGACCGGGCCGTCCATCTCGACGCGCTCGGAGTCGACCCAGTCGATCCGGACCGAGACCCCGTTCGCGGCCGCCCCGTGCAGGATCGCCTCGTTGATGCTCTTGTACGCGTCTCGGAGGTGCGTGTACTTCCCGACCACCGCGACCGTAACCTGTTCCTTGGCCGATCGGACGCGCTCCGAGTAGGTCTGCCACACCTGGAGGTCCGCGGGACGTCCCTCCAGGTGCATGTACTCGACGATCAAGTCGTCCAGCCCACCGCGGTGGAACATGAGCGGGATATCGTAGATCGAGGGCACATCGATCGCCTCGATGACCGCCTCCTTGGGAACGTTGCAGAAGAGCGCGATCTTTTCCTTCACGTCGTTCGGAAGCGGGACCTCGCAGCGGCAGAGAAGAATGTCGGGCTGAATACCGATCGCGCGCAGCTCCTTCACCGAATGCTGGGTGGGCTTCGTCTTGATCTCGCGCGCCGCGCCCAGGTGGGGAACGAGCGTGACATGGACGAAGAGCGTGTTCTCCCGCCGGAGCTCGAGCCTCAGCTGCCGGATCGCCTCGAGGAACGGAAGACTCTCGATGTCTCCCACCGTGCCGCCGATCTCCACGATCGCGACGTCGACCTGCCCCTGACGCGTGATGCCCAGCATCCGCGACTTGATCTCATCGGTGACGTGGGGGATCACCTGGACCGTGCGGCCCAGGTAATCGCCGCGGCGCTCCTTCTGGATGATCGAGTCGTAGATCTGCCCCGCGGTCACGTTGTTCTCCCGGTGCATCGAGACGCCGAGAAAGCGCTCGTAGTGTCCGACGTCCAGATCGGTCTCCGCGCCGTCGTCGGTCACGAACACTTCTCCGTGCTGATAGGGGCTCATCGTCCCGGGGTCCACGTTCAGGTAGGGATCGAACTTCTGGATCGTCACCACGAAGCCCCGGCTCTTCAGCAGCGACCCGATGGAGGACGCCGCGATCCCCTTGCCGAGCGAGGAAACGACCCCGCCTGTCACGAACACGAACTTGGTCATGTCGTTTCCCTCCCAGCCCGGAAGTGACGCCGCGCGCGCTCCAGATCCTCCAGAGTGTCGATTCCGAGGGATCCGTACTCACCCACAGCCACGTGAATCGGGATGCCGTGCCACAGGGCCCGAAGCTGCTCGAGCCGCTCCGCGCGTTCGAGCGGGCAGGGCCCGAGACGCGTCAGCTCCAGCAGCGTGTCACGCCGATACGCGTATACCCCGACGTGGAGGAGGGGCGACGCGTGCGCCCCGTGGGGTATCGGCGATCGCGAGAAATAAAGCGCGCGACCCTGGCGGTCGAGCACCACTTTGACCCGATTGGGATCGCCGGGGTCCTCGTCGGCGGGAAAGGGCGCGGCGAGCGTGCCCATGCGAACGTGTGGATTTCGGAACAAGGCGACGAGGCGATCGAGCCCCGCGGGGCTCACGAACGGCTCGTCCCCTTGGATATTCACGACGATCTCATCCTCGAGATCGCGCGCCGCCTCGGCCACGCGATCGAGCCCCGATGAAAGCCCCGCGCCCGTGAGGACCGCTTCCCCCCCCGCGGCGCGGACGGCGTCCGCGATCCTCGGGCTGTCGGTCGCCACGAGGATGGCGCGGAACGCGGTGGCTTCACGGACCCTCTCGAGAACGCGCACGATGAGGGGGGAACCGTCTAGGTCTTGTAAGGGCTTCTCAGGGAGACGAGTGGACTGAAGCCGGGCGGGGATGATCCCCACCGCCCTCTGGGGCTTGAGGGCCTGGGCTTCTCGCGCTGTTGAAGGGGAGGACGAACGGTGCACGAGTCATGCTAGCAACCACCGCGCCGGCGGTCAAGGGGGCGTATAACTCGTGTCAGTCACGGAACATGGAGATCCAGGCTCGCGGGACCGATCATGGAGACCGCCCCACGGCCCCGCTCCACGCGAATCCGATTTCAAGGGAATTGCCCGCGAGGGCGTTTTGGCCCTCCAGGACGTGCGAGATGCCGGTCTCCATCAGGAGCCCTGGGAAAATCGGGATCCCCAGCACGCCGTCCACGGTTGCGTATCGAGAGCTGGCGCGCTCCGGGTCGAAGCGCGCCCCACGATTCTGGTCGCTTTCCCTCTCTGTCGACCGCACTCCTCGAAGCACGCTCCGCCACGAGAGCCTACCGGGCAGCGTCCCGCCCACCTCCGCCGAATAGATGTATTCATTCGGATAATTCCCCCCTCGGTGGGTCCATCCCGCGTCGCCCGTCGTGTAGAGCCAACCCCAGGAG
>VBOW01000040.1:0-4104 GCA_005893275.1 Candidatus Eisenbacteria bacterium
TGATGTCAGGACCCCACACGAACATCGCTTTCAGATCTTCTATGTGCTTCTCGATGCCCTTCGTCTCGTGGCCGTCCGGCCAAGTGACGATGACATCATCTGCGTGGCTCTCGCCGAGGCGGTCCCATTTCTGATTACTGAACACATCGAAATCGAGCACGTCGAAGATTTTCAGCTTCTGCTCCACGGCTGTCGCCTGGTGTTCATGCGGTGGGGCAGGAAACTGAGGATGCTCAAATTGCTCTTGAGCCATGGCCGGCCCATTGGCCCACGCGACGACCGAGAGGATTGTCAGGAAACAAGCGATATTGCGCATAGCGACCTCCTTTGTAACTTCACGAGCGGACCCGCAGAGTTTAGAGCTTGCGCGACTGCATCTCGTAGAGCTTGCCGCCTGCCCAGCACTGCGGAATGGCCAGCAAGGGATTACTAGGCTGTTGCTGCGCGCGCCGGTCGAACATAGCGCAGCACGTCGTAGCAGGAAAGCCACTGCTCGCCTCGCGCCGCGGCGGCTCGAACCCGATCCATTCCGGCGGCATGCTTTTCAGCGGCGATGAGGCGCATTGCCGACGAGCATTTCGCCTCCAGCCTCCCCAAGAACTCGCCATCCAGCGGTATCCATCCAGCCGCCTGCTCCTGAGAATCGAGCCGCAACCCCGCGCGCTCAGCCTCCTTATGGAGTCGAGCAATCGTAGGATACCGGATCAGCTCGATCGCCAGGATCTCGGGGAAGAATGCCGTTAGACTGCGGCGCTTCAGCGTGTCCTCGGAGTCCGTGACGATCACCAGATGTCCTCCTGGCACAAGGACTCGGTGAGCCTCCGTCAAGAAACGCGGGATGTCTTCGATGTGGTGAATGACATCGACGGCGAAAGCGAGTGCGAACCTCTCGTTCGGAAACGGGAACTCCTTCGCAGCGTCACCATGCACGAACGTCGCGTTCGACCTCCAACCGCGCGCCTCTTGCAGCATAGGCTCCGACAGGTCGAATCCGGCATAGACCAACTCGCTTCGTGACTCCGCGAGAGCGCGAATGTAGTTGCCCGTACCGCAGCCGATCTCGAGCACTGCTGTATCGGCCGGCAGTGCGCCGACTATCCGCGCGAGAGGCGAGACGATCCAAGGGACCGCCCTCCGCGCCCACGCATACGTTGCCGCGTACTCGTCGTAGTCGGTCGGAAATGAAGAAGCGTCATTCATGGCAGCGGCGCATGGTTCGTGTCACAAGATGGAGGAACGCCTCAGGAAAGCTAGGGTTCGATCCCAAGCCAGGCTCACAGAAGCTCACGGGGCGGCCAGCACGCCGTAGGGCTTTGACCCGGCGCTTCTTGACGAGAGAAAGCGCTTGTTGGGCGACCGCGTCCCTGAACACCCTACGACAAGGTCACAGCATCCCAGTCAGGATCGCCGACAGTTATCAACGCTATGAGAGCTCGCGCCGTGACCTTGTAGCCCTCTTCGAGGAGCTCCGTCGTTGGCCGGCCACGTGTCGTGCTTGGTACGCCGCCGCTGTGCACCGCCTTCGAGCGCGTCTTGTAAAGGTCTTCGAAGAGCGTGAAAAGCTGTCTTCGCTCATCGGGAGTTGCACCGAGCCAACGAGCGCCGCGAACACGGAGGCGAAAAGTCAGCTCACCCCTGTCATCGGAGAGATCACGCAGGAATATCGACTCGAGAGCTATTCCGAGGTCGATTGCTGCGTCGATAACACTCCGCCGCCGCATGGCTGTGTCCAAGCGGTGCATTGGCACCCGAAGCGCAGCCCGCCTTTGTTCACCGAGCGCGAGCCATGTTTCGAAGAGCTTTGAGCCATCGCCAGCGGCCGTTTGGGACAAGGGCCTGACGTTGCTCGAGCCCTCCGGGAGTCCGAAGGAGAAGCCGCCGAGAATCAGCGGAGCCCAGTCGGGTGCCTCGAGCCAAGACGAAACGATGACGGGCGCTGTTGGCCCGAATAGTCCGAGGCAGAGAAGGAGATCCGCGAGATCAGTGAGCGGGAGGGGCTGGCCCATGTGCTTGACAGCTTCAGTGTACTCTAGATGGATGCGACGGATCTCCACCTCCTGAGCTAGAGCCGAATCCAGAGGTGATTTGGGGCGCCAAAAGAGGAAGCGTTCGGTGACCGATCGCTTGGTGCTTGATTCCGGGAGCTGTTCCCATGGCACAAGAGTTATGCCTGGTCTTAGGGCGTAGGGACCGTCGGGCTTGATGCCGGCGACGGCAACAATCAGCCGACATGGCAGCCGCTCACAGCTGAGGTAGCGCTGGAGATCTGAAACGGCTCTCTCCGGACTCGCGGCCCGCGCGCGTTCGATCAGCCATGCGGCGAGGTCTGTGTGCTCGACGCGGCATACCCGCCCCCGCACGACTTGCATTAACCCGCCGAACATGACGAAATCGGGATCTCTCCTAAGCTGGTCGAGAAGCTGACTGAAGGGATGTCCCGGCGGGAAGTGCCCATCCAAGGCGCTGCGCAGCGCAATAGCTTGGGCGTATGCCGGGGCTGAAGGCGGGGGAGGATGATTCAGGGCGGCGGAGATGGCACCTTCAAGCTCTGGCTTAACCATGGGAGACGTCGTGCATGGGGCCACCTCTCTCGGGCGTGCAGGCTCCGAGGCCCAGGACGAAGACGCAAAGGCACGTCGTCATTCGCGACCGGCGAGTCAATGGCACCTCCTCACCTGCGAAGACGCTTGAAATAGAACCGCTGCGTCGCCCCAGCCGTGGTCACGCCAACGAGCTCCCAGCCGTCCGCCCCGAGCGGGTCGAGCTCCGCCTCGTCCGGCTCCTCTTTGTCGGGCAGGGCCCGCGCCAGACACTTGTACTCCCAGGTCGGCTCCACGTACACGACGGGAGGATAGACCGGTACCCCTCGGGGTGGATCTGGGGGCCGTTCAGGAATCTTCACGATAGTGTTCATGGATCAATTTCCTCCAAAGACCGGCTCAGCCGGCTGGAATCGAGTGATGCTCATGGGTGACCGTCCACTGGCCGTCAATCTTACACAGTCCCATGGTCACACGAAACTGTGCGATTCGTTTCCCGCCTTTTTGGGTTCCAGAGCACTGCATCAAGGCCGCTACAAACGCCACATCGTCGCCCGCCGTGATGTCCATAGAGGCGTCGCCCGAAGCCAGCGGAATACTATGAGCATTTTGCGAAGACGGGAAGAATTGCGGGAGACCCCAGCGAGAGCGGGAAATGGAGTTCTAGAAGCGGTGATCGTATTCGCGACTCAGACGAACAAGGGCAGCAGCATAGTCTAGCTCTGTATCTAGGGAATCAACCCACTCGAATCGGTAGGGTCTCTCATTGGAGGCTCGAAATCTGAGAATCACGAACTGATCGAATTTCGGCTCCGCGTGTTCAACGATGCGTTTCTCGGCTTCTGCTGCTTCCTGAATCGGGTGCTTATGTTTCTTGCCGTCGGTCAGGAATGATCGTCTCCCCTCATAGGAGCGGCAGATTTCCGCAAAATTGATACCGACTATTCCCACGCATAGCGGAGACCCACCGCCTCGCTTGAACTCATTGATTTGCCCGCCGAGATCGTTGATCACTCTATCTATTTGTTTGATCATCGCCTTTGCGAGTATCTTTGCTTCGGCTCCGATCTCCACCGTAGCGACCATCCCGCGAGCTACGGAGAACCCCTTCTCTTCAATCGCAGGTGTGCCAGGAACTATTTCACCAAATGTGCCATCGCCACGCCGAGCCTTGATTCCCCGCCGCACGTTTGCGAGATTGACTACGGCAATCTTTGACCTCACTCGCGCGGTAAACGTCCTGGAGCTCGCGAGGGTGAAGAGGTCTTCGTAGAGGTGAAGCGCCACCCAGTTCCCTAGGTTCGACCTCCTGTGGAGATACCTCTTGCCTTCAAAGAGGCTTCGGAATGCGTCGAGGAGCTTGTACGCCACTATTTCAGGACATCCAAAGTGACTTCGGTAGGGCCGACGAGGCGTCCTTGCCTTGTTAGTGGCTGGACGCGCTTCTTCGCAGCCCGCAAGTATGCGGGTTCGATGTCGCTCCCAATGGAGTTTCTACCCGTCTCTATCGCGGCGATGGTCGTGCTCCCCGTACCCAGGAATGGATCCAGGACGGTGTCACCAG
>VBOW01000040.1:4127-54711 GCA_005893275.1 Candidatus Eisenbacteria bacterium
CGTATCAGACGCGCCGCCAATTCGACCGGATAGGGTGCAGGATGCCCATTCTTGGTGGATGCGCCGCGAATATCGCTCCAGAAGGAGCGGAACCAACTTGTCATCTCATCCTTGGTCAGCATTGAAAGCGCCTTCTGAATTGGGCGGACCGATCGATACTTCTCGCCCTTCCGCATGAAAAGGATGTGTTCCACGTCGTTCTTCACAATCGCGCCGGGCTGATAGGGTTTCCCATAGAACCCGGTGCCGTTCCCCTGGGCTTCCGTCGCCCCGTTCGCAATCTTGAGCCACATGATTGGGGTGAGGCAGTCCAATCCATGTCTGCGCGCGCGTACCTGTATGTCCGAATGCAGGGGCATGACATAGTGCCGCCCCCCTGACTTCCGTGGAACGCACACGTCTCCCACCACACAGCAGATTCGACCGCCGGGAACAAGCACGCGTTTACACTCGGACCACACCCTGTCGAGTTGCGTCAGAAAATCCTCATAGCTCTCAATGGCGCCCATCTGGTTTCGAGAGGGCAAGTATTCCTTCAAAGTCCAGTAGGGTGGAGAAGTCACGACGAGCTGGACCGATTCGTCTTTCAACCAGGAAAGATCTCGAGCATCAGCGATTCGGAGTGCGTGGTGCGTTTTGTCGAATGGCGCAGGCCAAGGACGGGTTCGATAATGTCGGTTGGCCTCTAGAAGCGCTCTCAACCCCCCGGGAGTATTGTCAGCTCCGTCGATCTCAAAGTGATGGCGAATACTCGGGCTGGCTTCCATGCGAGTGTTGTCTCCTAATCCGGGGTTTTAGGGGGGCCGACTGAGCGGCAGTATGCTTGCCGCATCGGTCGCGGGCAACAGGTCTCCCCAAATGCCTCTCTTGACAACTGCACAAATGTGCACTATACTAGGGGTCATGGTCAAGCCCAATTCGCCTAAGACGTCGCGAGGTGCCAGGAGACGCAAGCTCAAGCGATTCCCAGACATCGAACCCGTTGACCGCGAACAGGCGATCCTAGATATGATTGCGGGGTCGCTCCGCGAGCAGGGCCGGCCGCCGACGATCCGTGAAATCGGGGAGGCCTTCGGGATTGCCTCGACGAACGGTGTGCGGTACTACCTGGACCGCCTCGAGAAGGCGGGGAAAATCCGCCGCGACCGATGGACCTCGCGGGGGATCGAGATCCAGCACATTCCCGCGAGCGCCCCCGCGTCGGTTCGCGCGATCCCAGAACGGGCTTCCGAACATATCACCACCACCCGCAACGCCATCGAAATCCCCCTGCTGGGCCGCGTGGCCGCCGGCGCGCCGATTCTCGCCGAGGAGAACATTGAGGACGTGCTCATCGTAGACGGCGCGTTCGTGCGGCCCGGCAAGCATTTCGCCCTGCGCGTCAAGGGGGACAGCATGAAGAACGCGGGGATCCTGGACGGCGACGTCGTCATCGTGCACCACGAGGCGCCGCTCCGCTCCGGCGAGATCGCGGTGGCGGTGATCGGCGACGAGGCGACCGTGAAACGCTACTTCCCGCGCCGCGACAAGGTCCTCCTCATTCCTGAGAACGAAGCATACGAGCCGATCGAGGTGCGCCCGTCCGATCCGGACTTCCGGCTCGCGGGCAAGGTGGTGGGGGTGTTCCGGAGGCTTGGCTGATGGTCCATGCGCACTCATTCCCTAAGGCGAGCGACGGCTACTTCATGATCGAATCGATCCACGACCCCATCGAAGTCATCACGATGTTCGGAAACGGCCGGATGCGCCCCATCCGATTCCGCTGGAAGAACAAGATCGTGAAGGTGGCGAAGGTGACGGGTGACTGGGTCCGCCACGAGGGGCAGAACAAGATCCATTACTTCGCGCTCATGGCGGACAACTCGGATTACTACGAGGTCTGCTACAACGCAAAGGACATGACCTGGCAGCTCACCCGCGTCTGGATGGAAGGGTGACACAGCGTGCGGGTCGTCCTGCACCTCGACATGGATTCGTTTTTCGCCTCGGTGGAGGAGAAGCTGAACCCACGCCTCAAGGGGAAGCCGATCCTCGTGGGGGGCACCGAGCGGCGCGGCGTCGTGGCCTCGGCGAACTACGCGGCGCGCCCCTTCGGAATCCGCGCGGGAATGCCCATAGCGGAGGCGAAGAGGCTCTGCCCGCACGCGGTCTTCGTCGAGGGTAATCCGCAGAAGTACGTCCACACCTCATTACAAGTCCTCGACGCATTGAAGAGCTTCACGCCAGCGGTCGAGCCGTTCAGCATCGACGAGGCGTTTCTCGACCTCACGCAGGTGCCTTATGCGGGGAAGCCAGGCGCCGAAGAGCGCGATCCGGCCGCAATCCTCGACTCCGCGATCCCGGTCGCCCACGCGATTCAGCGCGCTGTGATGCGCCGCGTGGGGCTCACCGCCACGATCGGCATCGCACCGAACAAATACGTCGCGAAGATGGCGAGCGGGGTGCAGAAGCCTCGCGGGCTCACGGTGCTGACCCTCGAGCGCTACCGGATACGCTTCTGGGATCGAGGCGTCGAGGAGCTGTGGGGAATCGGAGAGAAGACGCGCGTCGCGCTCTCGAAGCTCGGCATCCGCACGATCGGGCAGCTCGCGAAGTTCCCGCGCGAGTTTCTCACGTATCACTTCGGGCTGAACGGCGAGAACATGCAGGAGGCAGCGCTCGGCCGCGACGAGAACCCGGTCGTCCCGTACTACGACGGCATCCCGGTAAAATCGATGGGGCACGAGATCACGCTGCCGTCGGACATATCCGACAAGGACGCGCTCTTAGCACAGCTCCTCCGCCTGAGCGACATGGTGGGGCGGAGGCTCCGCGCGGACCACTACTTAGGAAGGATCGTCTCGGTGAAGATCCGCGATTCGAAATTCCGCACCACAATCCGCCAGCGCGCGCTCCCCGAGGTCATCGACGACGAGCACGAGATCTTCCACACGGCGTCACTATTGCTCGACGAGCACTGGGACGGACGACCGCTGCGATTGATCGGAGTCTCGATGTCGGGGCTGGTCAACGCGGCAGGGCACTACCAGCACAGCCTGTTCGGTGAGGACGAGCATCGCAGGAAGATGCTCGAGGCGGTGGATTCGCTCCGGGACAAATTCGGCGAGAGTTCATTAGTGAAAGCTGGGGTGTTGCGGTGACACGCGCGGGGGCGGGCTGTTCGGTGGGTGTGGCGCGATGATCCTCCTGGGCACTTCCGGCTACTCCTTTCCCGACTGGGGCGGCGTCTTCTATCCGCCTGGGCTCGACCGCTCCAAGATGCTCGACTACTACGTTCGGCAGTTCAAGACGGTCGAGGTCAACTCGACGTATTACCGGATCCCGCCGCCCTCGACGTTCGCCGCGATGGAACGGAAGACGCCCGCCGATTTCGAGTTCGTCGTGAAGGTGCACCACGACATGACCCACGCCCAGACGCGCGACCCCGAGGCGTACGCGGCGTTCCACGCCGCCCTGGAGCCCCTGCGCCGCGCGCGCAAGCTGAGCGGCGTGCTCGCGCAGTTCCCGCAGGCGTTCCACCGCTCGGAGGACAACGAGAGGTTTCTACTCGAGCTTCAGGGGCGGATGGAGGGCGTCCCGCTCTTCGTCGAGTTCCGGCACAACTCGTGGATGAAGGAGGACCTGTTCCAATTCCTCGAGCGCGAGAGCCTCGGTTACGTGAGCGTGGACGAGCCCGATCTCCCGGGCCTCCTGCCGCGGGTCGCGCGCGCGACCGGGCCGCTCGCATACGTGCGGTTCCATGGACGGAACAAGAAGAGCTGGTACGACGGTGCGCCGCGCGGGGAGGATGAAGGCCAGGGGCGCAAAGGGGCGCCTCGAGAACGCGAAGGCCCGGGCGTCAAAGCGCCGCCCCGCGAGCGCGACCGACGTCTCCTCCGCTACGACTACCTCTATTCCGAGGCGGAGCTCAAGGAATGGGCGGACAAGATTCGCGCGCTGAACCAGAAGACCGAGAAGACCTTCGTCTTCTTCAACAATTGCCATGCCGGCCAGGCCGCCACGAGCGCGAAGCTGATGCGAAAGCTCCTCGACATGCCCGAGCCGAGCCTCACGGAGCAGACGGGGTTCCTGTGATCGTGGCGCTACCCTGCCGCACTTTGAGCTATCTCCCGCCGAGCCGCCTCCCCTCTACGCGACCTTCCCCGCGAGTACATGTTCCGATGCGCGAATACACGTTGACCCATCTGAGTGACGCGGTTCTTCTTCGCGACCTGGCCGCGCTGGTCGCTCGAGATCGCCTCACCACGGCTACGCTCCTGGCCCACATCGCCGAAGTGGACGCCCGCCGGCTGTACGTTCCGGCCAGCTACCCGTCCATGCATGCCTATTGTGTTGACGAGCTGCACCTGTCCGAGGACGCAGCTTCGAAACGCATCCACGCCGCGCGAGCGGCCCGGCGATTCCCGGTGCTTTTCACGGCCCTAGCCGAAGGTCGCCTTCATCTGGCAGCGGTCTGCCTCCTCGCACCCCACCTCACTCCAGAGAATGTCGACGAGCTGATCGAGATAGCGACGCACCGGCGCAAGTCGGAGATCGAAGAGCTGCTTGCGGGCCGCTTTCCGCTTTCGGGATTGCAGCTTTCGGAATTGCCCGCGAAAATTCGGCCAATTGCCACAATGACTTACGAGCAACAACATGCCCCAGGGCATGTTGAACGTGATGTTTCGACGCCGATCGCAACACCCGATGAACATGCCGTGGGGCATGTTGGTCATCCGACACCGCCTCCTTTAGCCCAGCTTCCTTCCGCTGATCGATTCTTAGTTCAGCTCACGATCCCGAAGAGCACCCATGACAAGCTTCGCCACGCCCAAGCCTTGCTCAGCCATGCAATTCCCAACGGGGACATGGCTCAGGTGCTCGACCGGGCGCTCGATGCTCTAATTCATAAGCTCGAGAGACAGAAGATAGGGGTCGCTTGCCGTCCGCGACGACAGCACGACAATGTTCACCCCGACCCCAAGGTCAGGAATCATTACGTCCCCGCACACGTTCGCCGCGCTGTTTGGGAGCGGGATCAGGGTCAATGCACCTTCGTGAGCAAGAGGGGAGGCCGCTGCAAGGCACGTAGATTTCTTGAATTCGATCATATTGACCCGGTGGCGCGCGGGGGAAAGGCGATCGTCGATCGCATGCGCCTGCGATGTCGCGCACATAACCAGTACGAAGCCGAGCGGGTGTTCGGCGCCGGGTTCATGGCCAGGAAGCGGCTAGAGGGGCGCCGACCCGTGGCCGACCAACACTCCCGAGACGTCCTGGCCGGCCTACGCAGCCTCGGATGTCCCGTCAACGAAGCGCGTCGCGCCGTTGAGATCTCCGAAGCTCATCATGGAGCAACCCTGGAGGAGCGCATGCGGCTCGCACTAAAATTTCTTCGCCGAACGGGATCGCCATGATCCGGAACGTCCCCGGTCCCGGCTCCGGGAACCCTGGGTTCCCGCAGCTTTTCGCGGACGAGCCGCGCGTGGCCGCTTCCAGCGTCGAGACAGTGGAAGAGTTCCACAAGATGCTCCTGTCGCTACAGGACGGGAACGACCAGCGCGAGAACATGCGCGGCCGTGGCGGCGCCCCACACGGCCGTGGCGCCCCGGAGCTGGTTCACGCTGAATCGCTGCCCGCGCGGCCGGCGCGCTACGGGGACCTTGCCGAGCCGCTCCCTCGTACCCTCGCGCACGTCCTCGACGCGCAGGGGATCTCCCGCCTCTATTCGCACCAGGCCGAGGCGATCGATCTCGCCCGCGCGGGGAAGCACCTCGTGGTCGCGACCGGCACCGCCTCGGGGAAGTCGCTCGCGTACCATATCCCGGTCCTGGAACGCCTCCTCCTCGAGCCGCACGCCACCGCGCTCTATCTCTTCCCAACGAAAGCGCTCGCGCAGGATCAGCTCCGCGGGCTCAACCGATTCGCCGAGGCGTCCTACGACCTCGCCCGCGTGCTCGCGACCGGCACCTACGACGGCGACACGCCTGGCTCCGCGCGGCGGAAGCTCCGCGAGACCGGAAACGCGATCCTCACGAATCCAGACATGCTCCACCAGGGGATCCTGCCCTATCACGCGCGCTGGGGGCGCTTCTTCTCGAATCTGCGCTACGTCGTCGTCGACGAGGTGCACACCTATCGGGGCATCTTTGGCTCGCACGTGGCGAACGTGCTCCGCAGGCTGCGCCGAATCGCGCGGCACTACGACGCCGAGCCGCAATTCCTTCTTTCCTCGGCGACGCTCCGCAATCCGCAGGAGCTGGCTGAGCTTCTCGTGGGGGACGAGGTTGCCTTGGTGGACCAGGACGGCTCTCCGCGCGGGCCCAAGCTCTTCGCGTTCTGGAATCCGCGCCAGTATGGCCTCGATTCGCCCGAGCGGCGCAGCGCCTCCGTCGACGCCGAGCGGATCCTGGTCGCGCTCTTGAAGCGCGGCGTGCAGTCGATCGTGTTCACCAAGGCGCGCGTCGTGGCCGAGCTGATCTACCGCTACGCGCGCGAGCGTCTCGAACGCGAAGAACGCGGGCTCGCGGATCTCCTTAGCCCGTATCGCGGAGGCTACCTCCCCGAAGAGAGGCGCGCGATCGAGCGGCGGCTTTTCGAGGGTGAGCTGCGTGGGGTCATTTCGACCAACGCCCTCGAGCTGGGGATCGACGTGGGCACGCTCGACGCCTCGATCCTCGTCGGCTTCCCGAACACGATCGCGAGCACGTGGCAACAGGCGGGACGCGCGGGTCGGAAGCAGGCGCCCTCGCTCGCGGTGGTGGTCGCGTACGAGGATCCGGTCGACCAGTACCTCATGCGGCATCCGAACTATTTCTTCGGCCAGTCCGTGGAGAGCGCGGTGCTGGACCCCGAGAATCCCTACGTCCTCGCCTCGCAGCTCTCGTGTGCGGCCTACGAGCTGCCGCTGAGCGAAGAGGACGAAGCGATCTTCGGAAGTCGCGCGCCGGCGATCGCCTCCATCCTCGAGGAGGAGGGCTCATTCAAATCGCTCGACGGGCTCCGCTACTGGTCCTCGGCCGAATACCCGGCGGGCAGCGTGAACCTGCGCACGATTTCCGACGACACCTTCACGATCCTCGACCAGACGCGGGAGAACGCGGTGCTCGGCACCGTGGATTCGATCAGCGCGCCGGAGCTTCTCTATCCCGAGGCGATCTACCTCCACGAGGGGGACACCTACTTCGTTCGCGATCTGGACCTGCGTCAAAAGGTCGCCTACGTGGAGCCGCGCGAGGTGGACTACTACACCCAGCCCGTGCTCGACACGCACCTGAAGCTCGAGGAGACGCGAGAGTCGAAGCGGTTCGGGGAGGAGGCGATCGGGTTGGGCCCGGCGGAGGTTTCGTGGCAGACCGTCGCGATGAAGAAGATCCGCTTCCGGAGTCTCGACGCGATCGGCTATCACCCGCTCGATCTGCCGCGGCAGAAGCTGGACACCATGGCGCTCTGGATCCAACCGAGCGAGGGGACTCGGAATAAGGTCCGGACCGCGGGGATGAACCCTCGCGAGGGCATGTCGGGGCTTCGGAACCTCCTCATCACGATCCTTCCGCTCCACGTCATGTGCGATCGCCCCGACATCGGCGGCATTTTGGAAAGCGCGAATCTGGGGGAGGCGACGATCTTCATGTACGACCGCTATCCGGGCGGGCTCGGCTACGCGGAGCGCGGGTATGCGATCGTGGGGGAGCTTCTGGGCGCGGCGCTTCGGCTGGTCGAGGACTGCCCGTGCGAGCTGGGCTGTCCCTCTTGCGTGGGGCTGCCGATATTGCGCCCGGCGCAGCAGCAGGATCCCGACCTCTACGGCGGCTGGCCGATCCCGAGCAAGGCGGCGACGGTGGCCCTGCTCAGGCGGATGCTCGGGCGATGATCTCTCCGGCGGTGCGACAGCGGATCGGGGAGTTCCTGCGGCGCGAGCCGCGCACGGAGGTGAGGTTTCCACGCCCCGAGCCCCGCATCGTTCCAACCTCGATCGAGGAGATCCTCCCCGGCGGGATCCTCATCGGACGCGAAGGCCCGTGCTTCGTGCACGAGCGGCTCTACACCGAGCTAAACGAGCGCCCCATGCCGCTCCTCAGGCGATTCGAGCAGATAGGGAGGCCGGATCTGGCGGAGGTCGAAGATGGCGCGTACTGGGAGCCTGTCGACGGTCCGGATGGCTCACCCGCCCCCCATCGCGAGCCCCGCACGCTTCCCGAAGCCGTCGCGGCCCTCGATCCCCCGGAGCGCGGCCTCTTCCGAAAGTTCGGACACAGGCGCATGCTCTTCCTCGATATCGAGACGTGCGGGCTCCAACCGGCGCCGGTTTTCCTCGTCGGGTTCTGCCACATCGGAGACCGCAATCTCGTCCTGCGCCAGCTCTTCGCGCGCGATTACGCGGAGGAGCGCTCGCTAATCGTGGAGGTGGAGCGGATCGTCGGAGAACACGACTTCCTCATCACGTATAACGGAAAGACCTTCGACATTCCCTTCCTGCGCAACCGAGCCGTGCATCACCGCCTGGGCTTCGAGGCCCGGATCCCGCACCTCGACCTGCTCTGGATGGTGAGGCGCCGCTGGCGCGACCGTCTTCCCGATTGCAAGCTCCGGACGCTCGAGTGGCGCGTGCTTCGCCGGCTTCGCGCGGGGGACATCGACGGCGCGGAGATTCCGGGCGTTTATCACGAGTACGTGAAGCACGGCCAGCCGCACCGGCTGATTCCCGTCTTCCACCACAACCTGCTCGACCTGGTCGCGATGGCGGAGCTACTGCCGAGGCTCTTCGAGCCGGAGACCTTCGCGAGGGATTACGCGGGGGTCAGCCAAAGTTCATGAACACGCGCGATGCAGTGTCGCTGATTCGTGAGGCGATCCCCCGCTGCAGGGGCGCCTGGGCCGACCTCGGTGCGGGCGACGGGACGTTTACGCGGGCGCTCGTCGACTTACTCGAGCCGAGCCGGGTCTATGCTGTCGATCGCGATGCGCGCTCGCTGTCGAAGCTGACGCGTTGGGCGAGGACGGAGGCGCCGGGCGTGATCCCGGTGTTGGCCGATTTCTCGGCTCCGTTCGATCTGCCCGGGTTCAATGGGCGCAAGCTCGACGGGATGCTTCTGGCAAACTCCCTCCACTTCGTCCGCGACCCGGGGCATGTGCTCGCTCGCCTCGTCACTTGGTTGCGGCCCGGCGGACGCGTCGTGCTCGTCGAATACGACCGCCGTCGGGCAAGCCGATGGGTCCCCTATCCCATCCCTGCCGCGGAGTGGCCCGCGCTTGCTGCCTCCGCCGGCCTTTCGCTGCCCGTAATCACCGCCTCGCGACCTTCCGCGTTCGGCGGGGACCTCTACGTGGCGGCGGCAAACCTGTCGGGGGATGAACAGGACGGCTGACGTGCCAAACAAAGCAGGGCACAGGACGGCGTCACTCAATCACCTGCTTTTCCCACGGCCCCCGCGGTCCCGATGGTCTCTCGCGGAGACGACTGTAGCCGGGCTGGCCGCCGCCGGTGGCTGCGAGGCGGTAGGGAGGCCCCCGATGTTGACCGTGGTTCACCCCAGGGCTAGCCTCAATGGAGGTGTTGCCGGGCCCCACCCGCTAGGGGCATGCACAAGGAGGAATGCACCATGAAAGCGATCAACCCCTGCCTGTGGTTCGATAGTCAAGCCGAGGAGGCGGCGCGTTTTTACACCTCTATTTTCAAGAAATCCAAGATTGGAACCATTACCCGCTATGGAGAGTCAGCATCGAAAGCCGGCGGAAGGCCGAAGGGGTCGGTGATGACCGTAACGTTCCAGCTCGATGGCCAGGAGTTCATGGCCCTGAACGGCGGTCCCATCTTCAAATTCAGCGAGGCGATCTCGCTCATGCTGAACTGCGACACCCAGGAAGAGATCGACTATTTCTGGCAGAAGCTTTCCGAAGGTGGAGAGCAGAGGCCGTGCGGCTGGCTCAAGGACAAATACGGCCTCTCCTGGCAAATCGTCCCCGCAATCATGGGTGAATGGATGAAAGACAACACCCGATACGAGAGAGTGATGGATGCTCTTCTCAAAATGAAGAAGCTCGACATCAAGGTTCTGAAGCAAGCGTACGAGGGCGAAAAGGCCGGAGTTCGCTAGCGGTGTCGCTGTCGGATCGCTGACGGCGTCGAACCTTCGTCGCATGTTCGCCGACCGTCAGTGTCGGTCCGCCGACGCACACGCTCCGTCGCGCAAGCCTGTAAGTCCAATATTCCCCGCGAGTCGTGAGGGCACGGCGATTGCACAAGGCCCTTCTGTGCCGCGGCCGAAACGACCTCGCTTGCGTGACGAGCGCGCGGATCACGACCCGCTGGATGGGTAAGGCCGTGGACGGGGTGGTCGGGGGGAGGCGAGCGGCGCGGTGGAACCCGGCGCCGGTCGCTCCCAAGGGGGTGGTGGAGGGACCGCGCCCTTGTGGTGGGATGGACGTCCACGACGAGCCCAGGTTCATGCGGGACCATAGAGAGGGGAAGGGCCCGGCGCCCACATAGCACAGCTAGGCCGGGCCCTCCCTGTTTTCCGCCGCGCGGCCCCTCCCGGTCGCTCGCAGCGGCGCGCCGCGCCCGGCCGCACCGCTCCACGCCCGGCCGCGCCGCTCCGCACCCGGCAGTGCTGCTCCGCGCCGCGCCCGCCGTCGCGCTGCCCTAGTACACCCGCACCGGAAGAATCACCATCGGCAGGCCGTGGAACGCCAGCCGCCGCTGGAGCGCGGGGCAGGTCTGATTGTGGAGCCATCGGACGATGGCCCCTTCCTTCTGGAACACGAGCTGGCCGCCGAACGTGACGGACCGGGGGTAGTCCTTGCTCGCCTGGAGGCAGAGCGCCTCCAGCTCGTCGACGATGTCGGTGCCGATCGAGTAGCGATACTCGGCGGGCATCCCGAGCTTCCGCGCGAAGTCCACGTACTTTTGCAGCTCCGCCTCGGTGCTCTTCCGCAAGGCTTCGATTTCGTCCGCGCCTTTGAATTTTCCTGAATCGATCGCGCCCACCGACACGAAGACGATCTGCTTGAACTGATTCGGGAAGATGCGGAACTGGTTCAAGAGCGAGTGGATGCCCAGCCCGCCGAAGTTCGTCACCGTCAGGATCGCCGTCTGCGCGTTCCGCTGCATCGGGGCGGTGGTGGGCTCACCCCGGGGCAGCGGGACCGTGGTCAGCGTGTCGTCCAGCCGGTGCAGGCTCTGCGCGGTCCGGATGTAATGTCGGCGGATCGCAACGCAGCAAAGCGCGAGGATCGTCGTGACGAGCAGGGTGGCCCATCCACCCTCGCCGAACTTGAATGAGACCGTTCCAACCAGAAGAAGCCCGGTGACGACGAACCCGATGCCGCTCACCATGAGGGGCTGGCGCCACTGCTTTCCCTCGCGTCTCAAGTGCAAGGCGTCGCGAATCATTCCCAATTGAGCGAGCGAGAACGTCAGAAAGACGTTGATGCTGTAAAGCACGACGAGGACGTGCACGGCTCCGCCTGTGACGGCGAGCACCGTAGCCGCCGCGATCGCCATGAACATGACCCCGTTCGAGCTGACAAGCCGCTCGGAGAGGTTGGCGAATCGCGAGGGGACCCAGCGGTCGAGCGCCATGTAGACCAGCACGCGGGGCCCGCCGAGAAATCCGGTCTGGGCGGCGACGAAGAGCAGGGCGCCCGCCGAGAGCAGGACAACGGCGACCAGCGCGCTCCCGAGATGGCTTCCCGGTGGAAAGAGCTGCCCGGCCACGGCATACCACAGCACCGCGTTCAGAGTCTTTCCCGGCACCGGGCGGACCTGGTACAGCAGATATCCGACCAGGATCCCCCCGGCGATGAGAGCGAGCGAAAACGCCATGTACCGCATCGTCGCCTTCGCCGTCTCGACTTTCGGCTCCCGCAGCATCGGCACGCCGTTGCTCACCGCCTCGATGCCGGTATAGGTTCCGCCGCCCAGGGTGAAGGCCCGGAACAGCAGCATGAGGAGCGGGATCCACCCCGTCTCCTGCACCGCGCGGACGGATTGCTCTCGCAGATGATTCACCTCGATGGGGACCTGATGGAGATTCAGGACGACGGCGGCCAGGATTGCTCCCACGTGGCTCACGATGAATACCAAGAAGATGGGGGAGATGACCGCAACCGACTCGCGAACGCCGCGCAAGTTCAGCAGGGTGAGGCTCGCGAGCAGAAGAAACGTGAAAGGACCACGGAGCGGCTGCATCGCCGGCGGGAACAAGCTGAATATCGACTCCGAGCAGCTCGCGAGCGAGATCGCGATCGTGAGCACGTAATCGACGAGGAGCGCGGATCCCGACATGAGCCCCGCTCCGGGACCCAAGAGCTTCGTCGCGACGACGTATCCTCCGCCCCCCGCCGGGAAGCGCTCGATGATCCGCATGTAGCTCACCGCGATGACCACAACCGTGACCGCGGTGAGAATCGCGAGCGGGATCGCGAGGAACGTGTTTTCCCCCAAGGCCCGGAACGCGGCCTCAGGGCCGTAGGCCGAGGACGAGAGCCCGTCCGCGCCCAAGCCGACCCAGGCGAGAAACGCCGCGAGCGAGATCTTATGGAATAGGTGGGGGTCGGTGATCCGGCGCGCGGGGCCGACGACGATCTCGAACGCACGCTCGAGGAATCGCAACACGCCGGACACCTGGACCGGCCCTCCCTCCTCGGGAGGCAGCTCGGGGATGCTGGGGGTGGGTCCTTCCGGCGGGTGATCGGCCATGCAAGGCGTGGACTATATAATGAACGGCCCATCCCGGCCACAGCCGGAAAAATTTCGTAGTTGCCCCAGAGGCACGGCCAAAAATTTCGCCCCGGCGAGTGCGCCCGCCGGGGCGGCCCTTCTATCGGTACAATGGGACGGCCCTAGACCGTCGTCACGTTGGCTGCCTGTTTGCCTTTCGGGCCTTCGACGATCTCGAACTCCACCGCCTGACCCTCGGCGAGGGTCTTGAAGCCCTCTCCCTGGATGGCCGAGTAGTGTACGAACACGTCCTCGCCCCCCGGCTGCTGGATGAAGCCAAATCCCTTCGACTCGTTGAACCATTTCACGGTTCCGCGCTTGCGCATTGAATCTTCACCTCCTCCCGAGTATGGCTACCAAGTGGAGACACAAGCCGATGGGAGGCCCGATGCCGGCGGCGATTCGCCCGCGTGAGGCACTGCGGGTCGTAGGCGGGGCGCTCCCATCATTTGTCGTTTGATCCAGGAGATTGCTTCAGCGTATGGACACCGATCGATGCTTTGAACCTTGCCGCGTGCCAGCGCTGAAGCCGAGATTCCCGATGCGAGGCAACACCATTGCAGGTTTCCAAAGCGAGCCTTGATTGGCCGTTCTTGCCGGCCCCAGACACGCCGGTACCGTAGCTTCGCCGCGAAATCGTGTCAACGTAAACTTGGCCGCGCCGCGCGCGCGGGGATTCTTGACCGCGCCGCGGGAGCGCCGTAACGTGCGCCCCATACGAGAGAACTACCCCCAACCTTGTATCGCGCCCGGAGGTCGAATGACCGGATTCCGGCTCCCAGTTTCCACCCTGCTCGCGCTGTTCATCACGGTACTTCCCGCCGCGGCGCATGCGGCGGTGGCGCAGCGGGCGCCGGGTCGTGTGGAGCTCGTGATCTACAATAACGATCTGGCTCTCGTGCGCGAGCCGTATGTCTTGAAGCTCTCGCCGGGCCGGAACGACGTGACGCTCGAGGGGGTGCCTCGCCGCATCGATTCGACCTCGGTGCGCCTCGAGGGGGATGGCTTTCGAGTTCTCAGGCAGAGCTTCGACTACGATCTCTGGAACGGCGACCGCGTCTTCCGCCGCTTCCTCGGCGACTCGATCGTGTACCGGTACGCCAGCAGGGCGTACCACGGACGCCTCGTGGGAATCGAGGGGGACGACCTCTTCATCGAGCGCCGCGATTCGGTTGGGGTTCTCACGATGATCGACCGGCGGCAGATCAGCGAGCTCGAGTTTTCGTCACGCATGGGCCTGGCCACCCGCCCCTCGCTTCGCTGGCAGGTGGAGAGCGCGAAGGGAGGGACGGAGGCCGCGATCCTTTCCTATCTGACCTCCGGGATCGAGTGGAGCGGCGAGTACGCGGTGATCCTCGATCCGGGCGAGAAGGAAGTCGAGCTCTCAGGCTGGGCGTCGGTCGTGAACCGTACGGGGACGACCTACGAGGACGCGAAGGTGGCGCTCGTCGCGGGCGACCTGCATCGCGCGGGGGAGACCCCGGATCGCGGCCCCGCCTCGGAAGAGGCCCCCTCCGCGGCGCCGGCTCCCAAGGCCCAGGATCTCTTCGCGTACCACCTCTACCCGCTCCCGGGCTCGATGGATCTTCGCTACCTCGAGACGACCCAGATCCCGCTCGTCGGGCCGGTACGCGTCCCCGCGCGCCGGGCCTACGTCTACGACGCGGCGCGCGATGGATCGCGCGTTCGCGTGCGACTGGAGCTCGGGAACGAGAAAACCCAGGGGCTGGGGGTGCCGCTTCCGGCGGGACGCGTGCGCGTCTACCAGGCGGACCGCGGCGGGGCTCAGGCGCTCGTCGGCGAGGATGCGATCGGCCACACGGCGGCGGGAGAGAAGATCAAGATCCTGAGCGGCACGGCTTTTGATCTCGTGGGCGATCGGGCGCGCACGTCTCACTCCCGAATCTCACGCAGCGTGACCGAGGACGCATACAAGATCACCATTCGAAACCGCGGCGGGAAGCCCGCGACCGTCACGGTCATCGAGACCTTGTACGGAAACTGGGAGATCACCGCGAAATCCTCCGAGTACCGGAAGAAGGACGCCGATACGATCGAGTTCGATGTCCCGGTGGATGCCGGCCGGTCGGAGGCCATGACCTACACGGTTCGATTCAAGTACTAGAGGGATCGATGGCTCTTTCCGCGGGCGCGCGGCTGGGTCCCTACGAGATTCTCGCCCTGCTGGGCGCGGGGGGAATGGGCGAGGTCTACCGCGCGCGCGACACACGTTTGGCCCGCTACGTCGCGGTCAAGGTTCTCCCGGGCGCCTACTCGGCGGATCCGGACAGGATGCGCCGCTTCGAGCACGAGGCTCGCGCCGCGGCCGCCCTCAATCATCCCAACATCGTCGCCGTCTACGACGTCGGTACCCACGACGGCGCCCCCTACGTGGTCTCCGAGCTGCTGGAGGGGATGACCCTGCGCGAGCGCCTGGCGGGGGGCTCGATTCCGGAACGGAGGACGATCGAATTCGCGCTGGATATCGCGCACGGCCTGGCCGCGGCCCACGCCAAGGGAATCGCGCATCGCGATTTGAAACCGGAGAACCTCTTCGTCACACGGGACGGCCGGATCAAGATCCTCGATTTCGGTCTCGCGAAGCTGACCCGTCCCGAGGCGATGGAAGGAAGCCGGAGCAAGGCGCCCACCGTGACCGCAGGCACCGACCCGGGAGTGATTTTCGGCACCGTGGGCTACATGGCGCCCGAACAGGTCCGCGGCGAGCCCGCCGACCACCGCGCCGATCTCTTCGCGCTCGGCGCCATTCTCTACGAAATGCTCTCCGGGAAGAGGCCGTTCCATCGCGCCACGCCCGTCGAGACGATGAACGCGATCATGAAGGAGGACCCGCCGGATCTCGCGCACGCCGCGCGGCCCGTCTCCCCCGCGCTCGAGCGAATCGTGATGCATTGTCTCGAGAAGGACCCGGGCGCCCGTTTCCAGTCGGCGCAGGACGTCGCGTTCAATCTGGAGGCCCTCTCCGGGCTCAGGGAGCCGGGCACGCCCCTCCCCGGAGGGGCGAAACCGCGCCTCGGTCTCAAGCCCCTGGGCGCGGCACTCGCCGTGGCGGCGCTGCTCCTCGCGGCATTCGCCGCCGGGCGCGCGATCCGGGCAGGGCGCGCCGCGGTACCGGAATATCATCAGCTCACCTTTCGCAAGGGGCCGGTCTTCGGAGCGCGCTTTGCGCCGGATGGAGAGACCTACGTTTATGCGGCCGCGTGGCAGGGGTCTCCATACAGGATCTACATGGGAAGGCTCGGCTCGCCGGAGTCTCGCGATCTGGGTCTCACGGGGGCGACGCTTCTCGCGGTTTCCCCCACCGGGGAAATGGCCCTCTGCCTCGGCGCGCGCCGGGAATCCGGTCTCTTTACGAGAGGCACACTCGCACGGGCGCCTCTCGCGGGCGGCGCCCCCCGGGAAATGATGGCGGACGTCCTCGGGGCCGACTGGTCGCTGGACGGATCCGCCCTCGCCGTCGTCCGAGAGGTCAAGGGCGCGTTCCGTCTGGAATACCCGATCGGAACCGTTCTTTTCGAGACAAATGGCAGGCTCACCAACCCGCGCGTTTCCCCGGACGGAGACCGGGTTGCCTTCCTCTTCCATCCAGCCCGACGCGATGACCGAGGCACGGTCATGGTGGTCGATCGGGCCAAGAAGGCTCGTACGCTCTCCCCGGAGTGGAGCAGCGAGGGAGGGTTGGCATGGTCGCCCGGGGGCCGGGAGGTGTGGTTCACCGCGGGGCGCGGGGGCATCGAGCGCTCTCTGTACGGGGCCACGCTCTCAGGCAAGGTGCGCGTCGTGGCCCGGATCCCCGGCGGGATGACGCTCCACGACATTTCGCGCGACGGCCGAGTGCTCCTGGCGTCGGACGACCAGCGGGCGGACATCTACGGTCTCGTGGCCGGTGACGACAAAGAGCGGGAGCTGACCTGGCTCGATTTCTCGGTTCCTGCCGACATCTCACCGGATGGGAAGACCGTGCTGTTCACGGAGCAGGGAGCGGCGGCGGGAGACTTGTACACCATATTCGTGAGGGGTATCGATGGTTCCCCTGCGGCCCGACTCGGCGAGGGAGAAGCGCTGGCGTTCTCCCCGGACGCGAAGTCCGTCCTCGGGATCCTGTTCACGACGCCGCCCCGGATGGTCCTGCTTCAGGTTGGCGCAGGAGAGGCGAGCCAGCTGCCCAACCCAGGGTTCGATCGGTATCTAGATCGCCCGCCAGCCTGGACTCGGGACGGCAGGAACATCGTCTTCGGCGCGGGCGAGACAGGTAAGCCTCCGCGTTGTTACGTCCAGAACGTGGAGACGGGAGCCACGCATCCAATCACGCCGGAGGGCGTCGGTGAATTTCTACTCTCCCCGTTCGGAGACTCGGCCTACGCAGACGGCGCGGACGGCAATGTCTACGCTTATCCCCTGGCGGGGGGAAAACCTACCCCGATATCCCCTGCAGGCCTCGATCCCAAGGACCAGTTCATCCGATTCAGCGACGACGGCCGTTCGGTTTTCCTCTTCCAGGAGGCGGAGCGGAGCGCCAAGCTATTCCGCTTGGACGGCCTCACCCGGCGACGGTTCCTGCTCCGGGAGCTGAAGCCGACCGACACCACGGGGCTCCTGAGGGTACGCGACGTGGTGGTCTCCCCCGACGGCCGTTCGATCGTCTTCATGGCGCGCCGCTATCTCTCGCAGCTCTACCTGGCCGAGGGCTTGCGGTGATCCCAAAGCCGTGGCGCTTCACGGCGATCGTCTCGGCGCTCTTAGCACTTCTGGCCCGGCCGGTCGCCGTATCGGCGGAGCCGGCGAGGGCCGCATCTCCGGTTTGGATCTTCTTCACCGATCTCGGCGCGCTGGGGACGCCGGGCCCTGCGCGTGAGGCGGCGCTCGCCCAGGCCTCCCGGCGCATCACCCAGCGCGCGGTCGCGCGGCGCGCGAAGGCGGCCCGCGAGCGGCTCGCCTCGGGCGGGGGTGCCGCGGGAATTCCTTCCGCGTCCCAGGCCCCCCTCGACATCCGCGACCTGCCGCCCGATCCCGCCTATGTCGCTGCCGTCGCCGCCAGGGGCGGGACGATCCGCACCCGTTCGGCCTGGCTTAATGCGGTGAGCATCGAGGCTCCGGCCGAATCGCTCGATGGGATCCGGAAGCTCCCGTTCGTTGCGGAGATCCGGCCGGTCGCAAGCGAGTCCCGGAATGACGCCGGCTCGACGCATGCCCCGCATGACGCCGGGTCGGCCGGAGCCCCCGGCACGCCCGACGCCTCCGGCGCCCCAACCGGGCAAGACGCCGAGTTCAACGCGGGGCCCTCGTACCTCCAGATCGACATGCTTCACGTGCCGGAGGTGCACGCGATGGGGCTCCACGGCGAGGGCGTCCTCGTGTGCGTTCTGGATTCGGGATTCGAGCTCGACCACGAAGCCCTCCGGCAGCTCGAAGTCCGCGGGCAGCGCGACTTCGTGAACGGCGACGATGACCCTTCCTACGATCCACGCACCGACCAACCGACCCAGTCGAGCCACGGGACCTCGGTGCTCTCGACGATCGCCGGCTTCGCGCCCGGCAAGCTGATCGGTCCTGCCTATCGCGCCGAATACCTCCTCGGCAAGACGGAGCGAATCGGCTCGGAACGTCCCATCGAGGAGGACTACTGGTGCGCGGGCGTCGAGTGGGCCGAGGGCCAAGGAGCCGACGTCCTGACCAGCTCTCTCTCGTACCACGATTGGTACCGCTGGCGCGATCTCGACGGCCGCACCGCCGTGGCCACCCGCGCGGCCAACGTCGCGTTCTCGCGGGGGCTCCTCATCGTGAACGCGATCGGGAACCAGGGTCCCGGGGAGGGGAGCGTGGGAGCCCCGGCCGACGCCCCGGGCGCGATCTCGGTCGGCGCCGTCAACGGAATCGGGGCGGTCGCGGGCTTCAGCTCCGTGGGCCCCACCTACGACGGGCGCGTGAAGCCCGACGTGGTCGCGCCGGGTGTGGCCGTCCTCGCCGTGCGCGCACGCACCTATGACGAGTACTCGCGATGGAACGGCACGTCATTCTCGACACCGCTCGTCGCCGGATGCGTGGCGCTCATCATGGAACGGCACCCCGATTGGGGGCCGGAGATGGTGCGCGACGCGCTCACGATGAGCGCGAGCCGCGCCGAACGGCCGGACAATCGATTCGGCTGGGGCCTCGTGAACGCCCGCGATGCGCTCTTCTACCCTTTCATCGAGGGGACCATTACCGACGAGACCACCCGCGAGCCGCTCCGGGGGGCGAGCGTGCGATGGGAGCCTTGGGGAAGCGTCGATTCGCTGGACGCCGCGGCCAGCGATTCCCCCCCGCGAGGCTCGGTCGAGACCGATTCAACCGGCGCCTATGTCATTCCGAGCCTTCCGCGCGGGTCGTTCAGGATCACGATCTCGAAGGCGGGGTACCTCGATGCCGCGGCGGGGCCCTACGAGGTCCCGCCCAACCTCGGCGACGCGAACGTCGCGCTTCGCTACCGGGAGAAGTGAAACAGATCCCGCATCGGGAGCGCGCCTTCCCAATGAATGCGGTCGCGCTTCTTGAATTCGTAGCCGGGGTGCCTGCGAAGAAAATCGATGGCCGCGTCCCGCGTGAAGACGCCGCTTCTCACGGCGGGTCCCGCTTTCTCGAACATCGTGTAGCCGTCGCCGCCTCCGTAGAGGAAATCGATCGTCCCCACCCGGTAAGCGCGGTCGCTCTCCAGAGGGTGTCCCCCCACGCGGATGTAGTCCGCCCGCCCGCGCCGGATCACGAACTGGACACCCGAGACCTGGGCGAATCCCCCCTTGCCCAGCCGCCGGGCGATGAAATCGAGAAGCTCCCGCACCTGCCAGCCCTTCATCGGGACCGTCACAACCGTGTTGTCGAACGGGAGCACGGTGTAGATGTCGCCGACGGTGACGCGCCCCTGCGGCAAGGGCGCGCGGATCCCGCCCGCGTTCATGACAGCGAGATCGGCGTGCGAGGTCTCGAGGATGACGTCGGCGACGAAGTCGCCCAGCGGGGTCTCCCCCTGCTCGAGCCCCGACATGCTCACCGGCGCCGGATTCCGAAAGACCGGCTTGTCCATGGAGGTCGCGATCGAGTCCCGGAAGGGTTGGAGCATCGCGGCCACCCGCGGATCCTCCCCTTCGCTGGGGCGGACGGGAAGGAGCGCGTCGGTCAGGCCCCGAATTCCGCGGGGACCGACCCCGACCGCGATCCGTCCGACCCGGTCTCCCCAGCGGCCGGCCTGCACGATTGCGGTGCCTCCGTATCCGTTCGCGTTCCGATTGGAGACAAAGACCGGATCCCAGAGAAAGGTGTGGCTGTGCCCCCCGACGATGAGATCGATCCCGGGTACGCGCGAGGCGAGGGCGCGGTCCTCGCCGACCCCGACGTGGGTCACGGCGATCACGAAATCCGCCTTCGCCCTGAGCTCCGGGACGAGAGTCGACGCGACCGCGATCGGATCGGATACCGCAACGCCGGGGTTGCGCGTGCGGCTCACGATCGACACGATCTCTCCCGTCGTGAGCCCCAACATCGCGATCCTGACGCCGTCCACCTCGCGTACGACGTAGGGCGTCGCGAGATATCGGAGCGGCGCGCCATCCGGAACCCGGGCTCCGCCGATCCACCGCGCGCCCCGCCGGATCCCGGCCGGTACGGGGAAGAGCCGGGACGCCCACGAGCTGTCCCCCGCGACGAACACGTTGGCGCTCAGGATCGGGAACGCGGCCTCGGAGCGCGCGCGGAGCCAGGAGGCGGGGCCGTCGTCCAGCTCGTGGTTTCCGAGCGCGCCCGCGTCGTAGCGCATGAGGGTCATCGAGCGATAGTCGGGCACTCCGCGGAAGAAGTTGTAGAGCGGCGTGCCCTGAAACACGTCCCCCGCGTCGAGGAGCAGCGTCTTCCGATCGGAGGATCGGAGCCGCGCGATCAGCGCCGCGCGCGCCGCCGCGCCACCCACGACCGTCCCCTGCGAATCGTCAAAGGGAAGCAGATGGGCGTGGATGTCGTTCGTGTGGAGGATGATGAGGGAATCCGGATGGTCCGGCCAGGCCGCGGACGAAATCGTTACGCGGGCCGCGTTGAGAAAGACGAAAGCCGCGAGGGTCGCGAGGATTCGCACTCTATGCAAGACTACGTACAGGGGTCGCGCTCCAACTTGGGGACTCGCCGAGGCTTCCCATGATGCCTCGGGGCGCGCCGGCGCAAATTCCTTGACACAAGTGCCGGTATTCTATATAGTTAACATGTGCGTCGTCAAATTTCCGCGCGGCGGAGGAGTCTTCGGTAGCAACGAGCGGAACCCAGTGCATCTTCTCAACCCCGATCCGACCTTTCCCGCATCGTCCCAACGAGCCCTTCGTATGCTACATCTCTGCCCCTGGCGTTACTCGCCCGCCGGGGGCTTCGCGTTTTCAAAGGCGAGGACGCCTCGGAGGCTTCATGGTGGAGAGCGATAAGGTCATCAAGTGTAGGGACTGCGGGGAGGAGTTTGTATTCACTGCGGGGGAGCAGGCTTTCTACAAGGAACGTGGCTTCCAGCATGAGCCGACCCGGTGCCGGCGCTGCCGTGACGAGAAGAAGCGGCAGGGCCCGGGAGCGGTGGCGGGACCACTCAGCGCGGCCCCCGCATCCACGGGAACGTCCTCGCGCGAGTTTCACGAAGCGGTCTGCTCCTCGTGCGGCGTGACGACGCAGGTTCCGTTCAAGCCGACCGCGGGCAAGCCGGTCTATTGCCGGGACTGCTTCCAGTCTGTTCGCGCCGGAAGGGGGGTTGGCGCCTCGTAGAGCCACGAAAGATCCAAACGTACAAGCTCGAAAGGAGGGGCCCTGCACTTGAAGCACCACGGCTCGGTCAAGTGGTTCAACGAGACCAAGGGTTACGGGTTCATCCGCGAAGATTCCGGCGAGGAGTTCTTCGTTCACCACTCGGCGATCCAATGTGAGGGCTTTCGGACGCTCGCAGAAGGAGAGGTCGTCGAGTTCGAATCGATGGAGGGTCAGAAGGGGAAGCAAGCCGCCAACGTCGTGAAAGTCCGGACCTAGCTCGGGCGGCACCTTGAGCCATATGGCCCCGGCGGGAATTTCCTCCGTCGGGGTTCGTATTATCGGGCGAATGCGATAGAGTTCCCGATCCATGACCGCACGTCTGTCCCGGATCTCGGAGGTCCGCACCCGAATGCGCGCCAACCCAGCCCTTCTGCTCCTCGCCCTGCTCCTGGTCCCGGCTCAAGAAGCCTCCGCCCTGCCCGATCTCGTTCGGACCCTGCCCAACAAGATCACGGTCGTCGTGCGCGAAGTTCATACCCGCCCCATCGTCTCGATTCAGGCCTGGATGCGCGCGGGCACCCGCGACGAGGCGGTAAAGGACCGCGGTCTGGCGGTCGGGACCGCGCAGTGCATCATGGAGGCGACCTCCGAGCGTGATCCGGGACAGATGCAGAAGGAGGTCTACGCGCTGGCGGGCACGTACGCGAGCGATGCGGGCTACGACTACTCCTACTTCGATCTCACCGTCCCGGCGCCTTCCTTTGTAAAGGGCCTCAAGCTTCTCGCCGACGGGCTGATGCACGCGCGTCTGGACGGGCCGGTCATGGATCTGGCGCTCGGCAGGGCGAAGGGGCTCGCGCGCACGGTCCTCGCCGATGCGGATCGCGCCGCGGTGAACACGGTGCGCGCCCAGCTCCACGAGGGGACGCCGCTCGTATCACCCCTGGCGATCCACGAGCACGAGTTTACCGGGATCACGGCGACCCTGATCCAGCGGTTCTATCGCGATTACTACGTCGCGGAGAATCTGACGGTCGTCGTGGTCGGAGACGTGGACGCCGAGGACGCTGTCACGAAGGTTGGGGCGGCATTCGGCGCGATGCAGCGCGGGAAGGCCTCGTCGCGCTCGCGCTTCAACGAGCGGCCTTTCGAGGGCCCGCGCGCCGTTCTCGATCGCAATCCGCCCGATACCCACGGCGCGGCGGTCGCCGTCGGCTTCCGCGCGCCGGTCTGGGGAAGCGCGGACGCGCTCGCGCTCGACATTCTCATGGCCGTGCTGGTCGACAGCCCCTCCTCGCGCGCTCAAACGCGGCTCAACTCGGGGAACGCCGAGTTTCTCCGCGCCGCGGCGATACGGGAATACGAGACGGACGGCGGCACGGTCGCGCTCACCCTCGCCGTCAATCCCGACAGTTTGCAGGATGCCGAAGGGGCGCTCCTGACGATGGTGGAGCAGGCGCGGTCGACCCCGGTCACCGCCCAGGAGCTCGACGCCGCGGTCACGTCCGTGCTGTTGCGGGATCTCTTCACGCGAGCCGACCAGAGCGGGGTCGGGCGCGCCACCGCGCTCGCTTTCCTCCGAGGGGCTCCCGGTTCGGACGACGTCTACGTGCGGCGGTTGAAGGCGCTCCGACCCGAAGATCTAATCGCGGTCGCCCGCAAGTACCTCGACATGAAGAAGGCGGTCGTGGTGGAGATGGGTCCCTCCGACGTCATGAACAGGTTCAAGCAAAGCGATCTCGAGCGGCGGGTTCGCGAGAAGCAAGCGGTGTATGTGGCCGCGTACCGCGGCGGGCCCCAGGTGACCGCCAGCGGAGACGCCGAACGCCAGGCCAGGATCGATGCGGCGCTCAAGCAGATCCCAGCCAAAGCGGAGAGCGCCGGCCGCGGCCGGGTCGTGCGCACGGCACTTCCGGGGGGCGCGCGGCTCCTGACGAGCGAAGACCACAGCGCGCCGCTCGTCTCGGTCGCGCTCTATTTCATGGGAGGGGTGCGGTACGAGAGCGACAAGACGAACGGGGTGACGGCGCTGGTGCGCGAGGCGCTCCTCAACTCGTACGATCCCCGAGGCAAGGGGCTCACCTACCGCCAGACGCTCGGCCAGATGGGGAAGCTCACCTCCTACCAGGACAAGGACATGTGGGGGTGCGCGGTGACGCTCCCATCCGATTCGTGGCGGGAAGCGCTCCAGCGTATGGGCTCGATGTTCGCCCATCCGGGTCTCGATACGGTGAACGTGGACGCGACCCGGATTTACGTTCTCGACGAGCTCGATAAATGGCTCGACGACGACCAGGCCCAGCGCGAGCGGCTCATTTTTCCGACCAAGTACCAAATCAGCGGCTATCGGCTGCCGGCGCTGGGCTCACACCGGACGCTCGTGAGCATGCCGCACTCGGAGATCGAGGACTTCTACCGCAGATTCGTGGTCCAGCAGAACATGGTCGTCTGCGTCTTCGGGGACATCGACGCCTCCCTGGCTCCGCCAGCCGCGGAAGAGGCGGTTCGCGATGTTTCGACAAAGGCCTTCCGACCGGGAACCGTGGCGCAAGAGGGAGATTTCGAAGGGTTCCGCGAGAAGTGGGAGCTCGGGCAGGGCGCGAACAGTACCGTGGCGCTCGCGTTCAATGGGCCGCCGGCGCGAAGCCCGGACATCCCGGCGCTCTACGTGTTCGCATCGCTCCTGAGCGGGCCCAAGGGGTGGTTCGAGCAATACATCATCAAGACGGGCGGGGCCAAGGGAGCGAACGCCATCCTCTCGCAGGCTATGGACGAATGCCCCCTGATCGCGACCCTGACGGTGGGGGGCCCGCTCCAGGAAGAGGACATGGTCAAGCTCCTGTTCCGACAGATCAAGAAGGCCGCGCTCCTGCCGCTTCACGGGGACCTCGCGCCGGACCTCGTGTACGCGAAGACGCTGGCGTCCGGCGGCTACCTCATGGCCCTCGATTCCAACCCGACGCGCGCCCTCCAGTACGCGCGGGCAGAGCTCTTTGGGTTGGGGATCGATTATCCGATCCTCCTGCCGGCGAAGATCGAAGGAACGACCTCCGACGACCTCCTTCGCATCGGGCTCAGGTACTTCCAAAAAGATCAGTGGAATCGGGCGCCGTACGCGATCTGCGAGACGCGCCCCGGCGGCTGGTAGCGGGCGGATCCGCGCCTTGGCCCCGCACTGACTTGGAGCCGGTCGCCGTCATCGTCACCGTACGGAACGAAGCGGGGTCGATCGGCGCCCTTCTCGGTTCCATTCTCTCGGGCACCCGGCTCCCGGACGAGATCGTCGTGGCGGACGGCGGCTCCAGCGATCGAACGCTCGAGCTGCTCCACTCCCGCGCCGCCGCCGATCCGCGGATTCGCGCGGTCTCCGCTCCCGGCAACCGCTCCGTCGGCCGGAACGCCGCGGTCCGCGCTTCCCGATCCCCGATCATCGCGTGCACCGACGCCGGCGTGGAAGTCGAGCCGGACTGGCTCGAGCGGATCACGCGCCCGTTCGACTTGGTCCCCGAGACCGACGTGGTCGCCGGGGTTACTGTTCCTGCGGGTACGACCTGGTTCGAGCGCGCCGCCGGGGTGATCTCCGCCCCGCGCGCCGATGAAATCAACCTCGCGCGGTTTCTCCCCTCGACGCGTTCCGTCGCGTTTCGCCGTTCGGCGTGGGAGCGGGTCCGCGGTTTCGACGAATCGCTCGCCCACAACGAGGACACGCCGTTCGCGCTGGAGCTCAAGCGCTCGGGAGCGCGGTTTCATTTCGAGCCTCGCGCGCGCGTCCGCTGGCGTCCGCGCGGCGACGTGGGGTCCTTTTTCCGCCAGCACAGGCGATTCGGATTCGGGGACGGCGAGTCCCGCGCACAGGGCTGGTTCTATGCAACCCTCGCGGCGAAATACGTCTTGGGCGCGGCTCTCTTCCTGATGGGCTTTCGATTTCGAGCGGCGTGGTGGCTGCTCGGGCTCGGCGTGGTCCTGTTCGCGGTCGGACAGGCGCGAAGGGGAGTCGGAAGGATCGGAAACGTGGAGACCGCGCTGGCGGTGCCGCTCTTGAAGGTGGTCTACGACGTGGCCTATCTGAGCGGGTACGTGCGCGGGCGGCTGAGCCGCCTCGGCCGCTAGCTCTCCTGCCCGACCTCTTCGGGCCCCGGGCTTTCCTCAGGCCTCGGGTTGAAGATCGCGGCCAGCTCGCTGCGGAGCTGCCCCGAGTCTAGCTTCCATTTCAGCTCCCCTTTGTGCGCGATCGAGATCGCGCCGGTTTCCTCCGACACGACGATGACGACCGCGTCGGTCTCCTCGGCCAGCCCCAGCGCGGCGCGATGACGCGTCCCGAGAAGGGGGGAGAGTCCGCGTGTCTGGCTCAGGGGCAGGATGCAGCCGGCCGCGACGATCTGATCGCCGCGGAGGATCGCCGCGCCGTCGTGGAGGGGCGAATGCGGCGTGAAGACGGTCTCCAGCAGCTCCGAGCTGACGCGCGCTTCGAGCTTGGTGCCGGTCTCCACGTAGTTGCGAAGCCCCATGTCCCGTTCCACCACGATGAGCGCCCCACGCCGCTCCTCGCTCATCTCCTCCACCGATTTCAAGATTTCGCCGACGACGCCGTAACCCTCCACGCGGATGAGCGCGCGGAGCAGGCGGTTCTGGCCGATGTGGGTCAGGAGCGCGCGCAACTCGGGCTGGAACAGGATTACGAACAGGATGACCCAGACCGTCTTCAGGCTGTTGATGATCCAGTTGAGGGCGTTCAAGCGGAACCATTGCGCCACGATGGAGACGAACACGATCACGACGAGCCCCACGAACATCTGCGAGGCGCGGGTGCCTTTGATCATCGCGAACAGGCGGTAGAAGAGAAACGCGACGATCAGCACATCGAGGACGTCGAGGAGGATCTGGGGCTTGATCGCGATCACGCGCCGGCCCCTTGCTCGGCAGTCCCCACCGGAGTCGAATTCAGGAGTGTCTCCGCGAGGTGAAGCGCCGCCACGGTCTCGCGAACGTCGTGCGTGCGGAAGATTCGCGCACCCAGAACGTAGGCTGCGACCGAGGCGCCGAGCCCCGCGGCCAGCCTGCCCTCGGCCGGCTCGCCGGTCAGCGCGCCGAGGAACGACTTGCGGGAAAGACCGACATAGACCGGGCGGCCGAGCGGCCCAAGACCCGGAATCCCGCGCAGAGCATCGACGCTCTGCTCGGGTCGCTTCGAAAACCCGATCCCCGGATCGATCGCGATCCGCTCCCGCGGGACACCCCGCGATTCCGCGAACCGGATCCGCTCGGCGAGGAACGCGCGCACCTCGGCGGCCACGTCGGCGTAGACCTGGCGCGCGTGGATCTCCCCCGGCGCCCCGCGCGAATGCATGAGCACGAGACCCGCGCCCGCCCTCGCGACCTCATCCGCCACGGCGGGCGCGACGCCGAGTCCGCTCACGTCGTTCACGATCGAAGCCCCGCATGCGAGCGCGCGCCGGGCGACGTCCAGATGGTAGGTGTCGATCGAAACCGGCAGGGGAACGCGCGCCAGGATCGAGCGGAGGATGGGTCCAAGGCGCTCCCATTCCTCCTCGGGCCCGACCGGCACGCTGCCGGGGCGCGTGCTCTGCGCGCCGACGTCGAGCGCATCCGCTCCTTCGGAGGCCATGGCATCCGCCCGGGCAAGCGCCGAATCGGCGCCCTGGAAGCGGCCGCCGTCGTAAAACGAGTCGGGCGTGAGGTTCAGGATGCCCACGACGCGAGGCCGGTCGGCCAGATCCCAGACGCCGGTGCGGTGGACGAAGGTTAGGGGCTCGGTCGAAGCTCGGTGCGGGAGACTGTCGGTACGCGGAGCATCGGGGCTCGGGTGCACGGGATCACGCCAAGCCCGGGCTCTCGCTGGGGGCGATCCGAGGGGTGGGCGCGCCATCCCGGGCGTGCTCCTTGCCATCGTCCGATTCCTGCGTGAAGCCACTCTCGTCTTGACCGTCCGTCGAGGAGCGAGGGCGCGGGAGCGGCTCGAGCTTTTCGCCGCGCAGAAGCCTCTCGACCTGCTCCCCGTCCAGCATCTCGCGCTCGAGCAGGGCCCCGGCGAGGAGATGAAGCTTGTCCACGTTGTCGATGAGGAGCTGGCGCGCGTGGTTGTAGGCGCCATCCACGAGGCTCCGCACTTCCTCGTCGATCATGATCGCGGTCTTCTCGCTGTAATCGCGGTGCTGGGAGATCTCCCTTCCCAGGAACACGAACTCTTCCTTGGACCCGAAGGTCAGCGGGCCCAGCCGCTCGCTCATCCCCCACTCGCACACCATGCGGCGGGCGATGTTGGTCGCGCGGCGTATGTCGTCCTGCGCGCCCGTCGTGAGCTGGTTCAGCACGACCTGCTCGGCGGCGCGCCCGCCCATCAAGTGGGTGAGAACCCTCAGCCAGTATTCGCGTGAGAACGAGTGACGTTCGTCCTGGGGCAGGTACGCGGTCAATCCGAGCGCGCGCCCGCGGGGAATGATCGTCACCTTGTGGACCTTGTCGCTCCCGGGCTGCAGCCACGCCATGAGCGCATGCCCCGCCTCGTGATAGGACGTGCTCTTCTTCTCCGCGTCGGAGATGACCAGGCTGCGCCGCTCGGTGCCCATCATGACCTTGTCCTTCGCGTCCTCAAAATCCTGCGAGATGACCCGTTTGTGGTTCCGTCGTGCCGCGAGGAGCGCGGCTTCGTTGACCAGATTCGCCAGGTCCGCCCCCACCATGCCCGGGGTGCCGCGCGCGATGGTGTTGAGATTGACGTCGTCGGCGACCGGGATGTTGCGGGTGTGCACGCGCAGGATCCCCTCGCGCCCGCGCACGTCGGGAACGTCCACGACGATCTGGCGGTCGAACCGGCCGGGGCGCAGAAGAGCCGGATCGAGCACGTCCGGACGGTTCGTGGCGGCGATCAGAATCACGCCGTCGTTCGATTCGAAGCCGTCCATCTCGACCAGGAGCTGGTTCAGAGTTTGCTCGCGCTCGTCGTGACCCCCGCCCAGGCCCGCGCCGCGGTGTCGTCCCACGGCATCGATCTCGTCGATGAAGATGATGCAGGGAGCGTTACGCTTGCCCTGGTCGAAAAGATCGCGGACCCGCGAGGCGCCGACCCCGACGAACATCTCCACGAAGTCGGAGCCAGAAAGCGAGAAGAAAGGCACGCCGGCCTCGCCCGCGACCGCCTTGGCGAGAAGCGTTTTTCCGGTTCCCGGAGGGCCGAGCAACAGGGCGCCTTTGGGAATCCGCCCGCCGAGGCGCTGGAATTTCTTGGGGTCGCGAAGGAATTCGATGATTTCCTCCAGCTCCTGTTTCGCTTCATCCGCCCCCGCCACGTCCTTGAAGGTGACCTTGGGGCTGTTTTCCATGAGCACCTTGGGCCGGCTCTTCCCGAACTTCATCGCGTTCGCGCCGCCCGACTGGATCTGGCGAATCATGAACATCCAGAGCACGAGGAGCGCCACGAAGGGCAGGTAGGAAAGCGCCAGGCTCCACCAGTTCATGCCGGTGGGCTTCGAGTTGACCGTCGCATCGGGGCTCTTTGCGAGGACCGCACGCCCCAGGTCCTTGTCCTCGGCCGGAAGGTAGACTTTGAAAAAGACGTAGGAGGTTGGACGCCCTTCCTCGTGCGTGAGGGCGCTCTGCTTGAGCTCACCCACCACCTCGCGGTCGACGATCGTGACGGCCTTGAGGTTTCCGGAATCCACCTGCGCGAGGAACTCGGAGTAGGGGATCTCGTGCGTCTTGGCCTTGATCTCGCCGTAGATCTGAACGAAGAGAATGACACCGAGCACGAGGATGAGCCAAAGAAGCGCCGTGCGGATTGGCCGTGCCGGTCCGAAGGGCGTGGTCTTTCGCTGCGGGAGCCTCGGCGGGCGAGGCCGCCGTAGCGGCGGCCCCGATTTGCGGAGCATGGTGTGGATCTTCTCGTTACCGATACGATTCATGGTCTGGCTGGGCCCGTCCGGGTTGAAGGCGTCGACCGGGATATCGGCTCGCACGCCCGATTCCTCAAGCTTTGGATGGCGCCTCGGCGCGCTCCGGTTCGGCCTCGCGCTTCCTCAGCACAACCGTCCCGCGCTCGCGCCGCGCCTGGATTCCCATCGGGATGTCCGCGGACCGCCCGGCATGTGACGTGAGGAGCGAGTGGAGGGCGTCGATATGAGCCGTCGACAAATCGAGGATGTCCCCGTTCAACTCCTGCAAGACGTAGCGGAAGAGGTACTTCCGCAGAAGCTCAGGGTAGTGGAGCATCCCGGCCGCATCAAGCTCGATTTTCCCCGGACCTCGGGCGCGGATAATTCCAGGGAGCGCCCGGCGCGCCTCGGCGCTCAAATAGTCGTCCGCCTCGCGAAAAAGCGCGGCCCCCCGGAGCAGGGACTGCAGAATGGACGGGTTCATGAGCTCCCGAATACGCGGCAGGATCTCGAGCCTCAGGAAATTACGCCGGGCGTCCGGAAGAAAATTCGATGAATCGAGCCTGTGCTCCAGACCGCGGCGTTCCAGGTAATCGAGCACCTGCTCCCGCGTGGTCGTGAGGAGCGGGCGGATCAGGGTCAAGCCGTGGATCGCCCGGATCGGCCGCATCCCGGAGAGCCCCGTGAGCCCGGCGCCCCGGATCAGCCGAAGAAGCACCGTCTCGGCCTGATCGTCTGCGGTGTGGGCGACGGCCACCCGGTCCGTTCCCGCCTCCGCCGCCATCTTCCGGAGCGCCTCGTAGCGGAGCGCCCGGGCCGCCGCCTCCCTCGACTCACGGCGCTCGCGCTGCCTGAGCCCGGGCGCGACCCGTGCCGTCAGGCACCGGATGCCCAGCCGCTCCGCGGCCCGCTCGACGAACGCCGCATCCCCCTCCGATTCGTCGCCGCGGAGCCCGTGATTCACGTGCCCCGCGATGAGCCCTCCTGCCGGGATTCCCGAGCGCTCGCGGTATCCGGCTAGGAAATCGAGAAGCGCGATCGAGTCAGGACCCCCCGAGACGCCGACCACGAGGGGCGATTCCCGGGGAATGAGCCCGTGCGCGGCGATGAGGCGCTCGGCGTTGAGCTCGAGGCGCTCGTCGCGCGGATTGGGGCGGGACGCTCTCATGCCCCGGGGCGGTCGTGTCGAGGAGGGAGTCACCCCCCCAGTATAGAGGGGAGAGCGCAAAAAGCGCGGGGCAAAGCCCCGCGCCTCGGCGCAACATGGTGGCGGCGCAGGGATTCGAACCCCGGACCAAGGGATTATGATTCCCCTGCTCTACCAGCTGAGCTACACCGCCAGCGAGACGAGGATCGTAGTCACACGACCCCGCGGTGTCAAGGCGGGCCGGTTGACATAAGGGGATGCGGGTTCGTATACTAGCCAACTACCATTCAGGGCCGGCTCCACCGGCGCACCGGCGCCTTCAGGGAGATCTCCAAACGTCATGTCTCGAAATCTCGTAGGGGGGTTGTTCGTAATCCTCCTCGCGGGCTTCGCCACACCCTCGTCGGCGACCGATCTCGTCGGCTCGGGGGCGATCGGCGCGCGCGGGGGATCGATGCTATTCACCCAGGATGAGCGGACCAAGGAAGACGCGAGCCCGCGCCTTTCCGGAGACGTGGTCTTCAGCTACGTCTGGGCCGACCACGTCACGCTCGACGTCACGACCGGATATGGATGGAACCGCCTTCAGAGCGGAAACCCGGAATTCTATGTCGTGACGTCGACTCCCATCACCTTGAGCGCGCGCTATTTCCTGCGCGACGGCAAGGTGTGGCGCCCCTATCTGGGGGCGGGGGGCGGCATGTATATCTGGTCGATTCTAACGCAGGATCTGGGGGCCGCGAAGGATCCCCTGACCTTCGAGCGGCTGAGGCGGGCGCGTCCCGGGGTCCATGGCATGATCGGGATGGAACGCCGCATGTCGAAGCACATCGCCATGACGGGGGACGCTGACTACCACTACATCTTCGCGAAGGACCTGGGGCGCTTCCCGAGCGGCTACAACGGCAACAAGGCCTACGCGCAGGTCCGCCTGGGGGTGAGCTTCTTCTTCTCGCTCAGTGAGCGGATCAACACGGGGCTCCCCGAATAGGCATGAAAACGTTCGCCGCTCCCGGAGCCAAGATCCAACCGGCCGTTCCAGCCGGGCCGGGAGCGCGCGTGGGATCCGAGCCGGCGCTCACGTTCGACGACGTTCTCCTCCTCCCCGGTTACTCCGAAGTCCATCCGCGCGACGTCGACACGAGCACGCTCCTGACCCGTGGGATCACGCTCAACGTTCCCGTGGTGAGCGCGGCGATGGACACCGTCACCGAAAGCGCGCTCGCGATCGCGATCGCGCAGGAGGGCGGGATCGGGATCATCCACAAGAATCTTCCGATCGCGGAGCAGGTGGAGGAAGTGGACCGTGTGAAGCGCTCCGAGAGTGGAATGATTGTGAACCCCATTACGCTTCCCCCGGACGTGCCCATCAGCCGGGCGCTCGAGCTGATGGAGAAGTTCCGCATCTCCGGGGTGCCGATCACCGAAGGCAAGCGTCTGGTGGGCATTCTCACCAACCGCGATTTGCGGTTCGTGCGCGGGACCGATCTCAGGGTGAAGGATGTTATGACCCACGAGAATCTGATCACCGCGCCGGTCGGGACCACGCTCGAGGAAGCCGAGCGGATTCTGCACCGGAACCGGATTGAGAAGCTCCCGGTGGTGGACGAGAGCTTCCAGCTCCGCGGCCTCATCACGGTCAAGGACATCCAGAAGCGGATCCGATACCCGCGGGCCTGCAAGGACCATCTGGGAAGGCTCCGGGTTGGAGCCGCGATCGGGGTGGGGCACGATGCCCTGGACCGGGTCGATGAGCTGGTGAGGACCGGGGTCGACGTGATCTGCATCGACAGCGCCCACGGTCACTCGAAGGCGGTCGTGGATTCGACGCGCGCCGTCAAGGCCAAGTATCCCAGCCTGCAGCTCGTGGTCGGAAACGTGGCCACCGCCGAAGGCACCCGCGATCTCATCGCCGCCGGGGCGGACGCGGTGAAGGTGGGAATGGGGCCGGGCTCGGCGTGCACGACCCGGGTCGTCGCGGGCGTCGGCGTCCCGCAGATCACGGCGGTGCTGGAATGCGCCACGGCCGCCGCGGAAGCGGGCGTGCCCATCATCGCGGACGGAGGCATCAAGTATTCCGGGGACCTCGTGAAGGCCCTGGCGGCGGGTGCGCATTCGGTCATGCTGGGAAACCTGCTCGCGGGAACCGAGGAGAGCCCCGGCGAGACGATTCTCTACGAAGGCCGCACCTACAAGGTCTATCGCGGCATGGGCTCGCTCAGCGCCATGGCGGGCGGGCGCGGCGACCGCTACTTCCAGGAGGGGGTCAAGGATCTGAAGAAGCTCGTCGCCGAGGGAATCGAGGCGCGGGTTCCCTACAAGGGGCAGGTCGCGAACGTGATCTACCAGCTCATCGGCGGCCTCAAGGCAGGCATGGGATACTGCGGAGTCCGTTCCATCGAGGAGGTCCGCACCAAGACACGCTTCATCCGCATCACCCCGGCGGGGCTTCGCGAAAGCCACCCGCACGACCTCACCATCACCAAGGAAGCCCCGAACTACGAGATTCGCTAGGGGGATGCGAGGTTTCCCCCTCGGGCTCAAAGCAACGACCAGAGCCCTCGGGAGAAACCTCGCATCCCTCGCAGAGCCCGAGGCGGATACCTCTCTTCCCCTGTCGAAACCCCCCAAAACGCGGCGCCCCGCCGGGGGAGCGGGGCGTGGGATTCGAGCCGCGTTGTTCTAGGGGTGCGTGCCCTCCGGGGGTGAAGCAGTCGGGGGACGGAGGGCACGCGGGGGACCTGGGCGCCCGCTAGGGACCTCCCGCGGGCAACGAAAAGTGGAAGTCGGGCACGAGCTGACGGATCTCGCGAGCCAGCCCGCGCATTTGATCCAGGAGCTTCCGCTCGCCGGTTCGCTTCCATTCCGAGTAGGCATCGAGCAAGAGATCCTGCATCTCCCGAAGGGATTGCTCCCTCGCGTCCTCGTCGACCTTGCGCTCGAGCCGAATGACTTGCGCCTTACGGAACCGCTTCGAGACGCTCCAGTACTCGCCCTTCATATGCGAGAGGAGCTTGTGGTAGCGCTCCAGGCCGAGCGTCAGCTTCTCCAGCACGGCCGCGATCGTTTCAGCCGGATTCTCGAGCAGCTCTCCATACGTATACGTGAAGTGATACCAGTTCGGGCTCCGCCCCACGTCCGCTTCCTCGCCGGGGAGCATCCCGTCGCGGCGGCTCGGCACGTTCGGCCCGTGGTGCTCGAAGATGCCGACGGAAATCAGCAGGAGGTCCTCGGGGGTGCGAAGGATCAGGTATTTGAGGGCCCCGCGATTCGAGTTGGCCAAACGCCGCCAGGCCCCGATGTCGTACCGCGAGAGAAGCCGCGTGCGCTCCGACGGCAGCGGCACCTGCGCCTCGAACTGGTCGCGCAGCGTGCTCAGGTAAGCGTCCACATCTTCCTGCGGAAGCGGATCACCGTTCTGCGGCGTGCCCTCCGCTTTCGTGAGGAGGAGGCAGTTCATCGTGAAGTAGAGCGTCGGCTGCAGCTTCCTTTGCCCAGCTTTGGTTGCGAGATACTTTCGCGCTGCCGACATGGCCCCACTCCTTGATAAGAACGGCATCCATTCCCCGTACCCAGTCTTCTCCACATGCCAATCCAGTGCATCTGCATCCCCCGTGCCGCCCCGCATGGGCCGCGGCTCCGCGCGGGGCTAACTCGCGCGGCGGTATGGCGATCGACCCAAGTGAGATCTCACGCGACATCGGCGGCCCTAGTGCCGATTGGTCGCTGTATGGCTTGAAGGAACCGCGGAAAAGGGCGGAAGCACCCACTTCATACGCAATGCCGATAATGCGTTTTGCTGTTCTACAAGCTTTTTGCAATGAGCGGACGCGGCGCAGGCCGCATGTGGCGAGGAATGGCCTCAGGGAGACGTCGGGGAGGACACCCAATGTGCGAACGTAGGCAGGCTTGCAGGCAGGAATTGCGGGCCGCCCGTGGCACGCTATTTGCGATTCATTCCGACTTCGCGATCAGAGCCGCATCGACGCGGCAGCGAACCGAAGAGGGGTCGACGTGAACATGAACCTCGGCACGAGAGGCGCGCTCACCTTCCGGCTCGGGGACTTCTGCTTTGCCGTCCGTGTCGAGGAGGCGGGCGGGATTCTCGACGCCGAGCGTCTCGCGCACTTGCCGTGCGTCGCCGAGCCGATCGCGGGGGTCGCCGCGTTTCGCGGCGAAATGGTCCCGGTCGTCGACCTCGCCGCCTATCTCGGCATTGAGACCCACGGCCTCCCCGGCCACCGGTACGCGCTCGTGCTCGCGCGCGGGATGGACCGCTTCGCTCTGCTCATTCCAGAGATCCCAAAGCTCGTTCCCGGCCGGGACCTCCGTGAAGCGCCCGCTTCCGCGGTCGATCCCGAATTGGGCGAGCTCTTCGAGTCGGAGCTGGAGACGGACCAGGATCACTTCCATTGCCTTAACTACTGGAAGATTTTCGAGACGATGATTCCGCCCGCCGGCGCGGCGGGCCCGGGTCGACCTTCCAGGGAAGGGGGGAAATAGAGATGCAAGGGCGGAGGGATGAGGACGTTCGCCGCGTGGAGACTCCCAAGCCCCCGGCGGTTCTCATCACGTTCGTCGCGGCCCTCCTGGCCGGGGCCGCCGGGATCATTCTCTCGGGTCTTGCCGCCTGGGTCTGGGTCGGAGCGATCACCTGCGGGGGGGCATACCTCGCCTCGAAAGCGTCGAGGGGGGTGAAGAGCGAGGGCCCCATCAAGGCACGACGACTCCTCCTGATGCTCGACCGCGGCGGTTCCACCGAGACCAAGGGCCCCCCGCCCGAGTTCACGGAGGAGTGGGGGACGCTCTACGACCGCCTGAACAAGATCGCCTCCGAGGCACGCACCAACGCGACCGCGCTGGCCGACTTGGAGCGGTTCCGCCAGCAGGCGGACCTCGCCGCATCCATCCTTCGGGACGACAAGGACCCGCTGACCGAGGCGCCCGAGCTGCGCGTGGGACCGCTGCAGTCCCTGCTCGAAAGCGTCAAGAGCGTGGCCGGGGCCCCGGTCGTGAGCCGCCTCCCCTTCGGCGAGGAGGAGCTGATCGGCGCCGACGGGGAGGGGCTTCCCCCGACGTGGCCCAAATCGGCCCCCGGGTCGCCGCCGCAAGGATCGGCGATCCCGGGCGAGGTCGAGAATGGGCTCCGGCATCTCGTCCGGGACCTCGAAGGGCTGGCGGCCTCGCTCGCGGGAGAAGGGCGCAGGCCGTCTGCGCCGGCGGGTGAGAACGCGGATCTGAGGAGTCCCGCCCAGCTCGTCGACGCCGTGGTGCTCACCGCGGCGGACGGGATCGAGGACCTCGCGGCGGGGCTCATGCGGGCGAACGAGCTTGCTCTGGTCGCCGAGCGCGTGACCAATCGCGCGACCCTGCTCGCGTTGAACGCGGCGCTCGAGGCGACCCGCTCCGGGAGCGAAGCCTTCGCCGCGATCGCCGAAGAGACCCGGCGACTTGCCGAGTTCGCGCGCGAGGCAACCGACACCATTTCACGCCTGTCCTCGGAAATCGAGTACAAGGTCGGCGAAACCATCACCGCGATCCATGCGACGAGCGAGGACGCGAAGACCTCCCTGGCCGAGATGTCCGGAGCGGCCACGCCCGTCCCGGCCTCGGCGCGAAGTGCGCGCGTCCAAGTCGGGAAACTGCTCGATCGGGCCCACGGGCTCCTGCACAGGCTCGGCGCGTCCCCCCCTCCCGAGCCGACCGGAGGGGACCCCGCAGCCAATCGGAATTCGGCGCAGGATGTCGTGGAGAACGATCCTCCACCGGCCGACAACTTGCCTGCGGAGGGAATCTTGCTGATCGAAGGGCTGAAACCCGGGGCCCACCTCGAGAGCTGACCCCTCGCCCGGGCCATCGAGAGGCAGCATGAGAACCGCCGCGTCCGAATATCTAAGCCAAACCCAAATCATGTCGCGCCTGGGGGCGACCTTCGGCGCGCTCATCCACGAGCAAGTCGCGGCCGTCCGCCGTTTCCTGGACGACGAGACCAATTACGATTCGAGCGAGCTCCTGCCGATCGCCGAGCTGGCCGTACGGCTCGTGGAGCGAAGCGCCGAATGGCTTGAGGTCAGCGAGATCGCGAGTCTCGCCCTCGAGATGAGGGAAGCGCTGGCGCAATTGGGCCAGCTCCGCCCGACCGACCGCCAGGATGTGATCACCCAGTGCCGCGTCGCGCTGGAGGCCGAGGAGCGCCTGGTCGACCGGCTGCGGGCCGATGGGTTCACGGCTCTGGTCGACCACGCCGGGATCGTGAGCGATGCCCTGGACGGGCTACGCGCGAATTTGAAGCAGGCGCGCGCGCAGGAGCTCAACTCGGCGCGCGGCATGATCGACGACGCCACGCCGGATGTCGGCAGCCAGGAAAACCTCCTCGCGCTCACCTTCGAGATCAAGAACTCGCTCATTCACCAGAATGAACGAATCGGGTCGATGAGCGAGACCGTCGGCGAGGCGTTGGCCGCCGCGCATTCGGCGCTGACGGAGTGGGACACCGTTCAAAAGGCGGTCGAGCGCCAGCGGATGTCGCCGGGAAAGAAAACGGGCCACGGTCCGAGCCCCTTGGAGGGGAGGTCCCTGACCATCAACCAGCTTCTGCAAGACACGGCGTCGGGGCTGCGCGCCGTCTCTCACGAGCTGAACCAGCTCCTGGGCCTCCAGTACTCGCTCGAACGAAGGGCGCGGGATCTGGACGAGCACCTCCTTTGGGAGTTCCTGGATCCCCTCGACCGGTATCTCGACGACATGTACACCGCCGCCCATTGTGGGAGCCGCGGCCAGCGCATGGGCCTTTCGATTCAGACCGGAGGGGTCGGTTTCGAGCCCGAGATCGGGGCGATCCTGCTCCCGCTCGTGCTGCGCCTCCTCGAGTCCATGCAGCCCCTGACCGACGCGGGTGAGACGCTCGAGATTCGGATCACCGCCGCCCGGGAAGGGCTCGAGGCGAGACTCCAGATTGAGGGACCCGTCACGCTCGATCTGGAGCCGGTCCGACTCCTCGAAAATGCTCTGGAGAGTTTGGGCGGGTTTGCGTCGTTGAACGAGTCCCCCGGCGTGGGGTCCACGCTCAGGCTCCAGTTCCCCATGGCGCGGTCGCTCCGGAGCTTCCTGATCGTGGAGGCGGGGGGGCAGCGAATCGCGCTCCCGTGGAGCGCGATCGAGCGAATCTATTCGAGCGACGCGGATCCGGCCTGGACATCGGCCGCCAACCCCGGTCGGATCTACTCGCTCGCGGCGCTCTTCGGCCGGGATCCCGTCCGGGGGTCCGAGGCGACCCCGCCGACCCAGTCATCGGGCTCCCGCGCCGCGACGGGCGGCGAGGGGCACCCGCTGGCCGTGCTTCGGTCCGGGAGCGGTTCGGCGGTCGTCAGCTTCGACCGGCTTGTATGGCGCGAGAACGCCCGGCTGAAGCCCCTTCCTCCGAGGCTCTTTCCCGTCGAGGAGGTCCTCGGAGGCATCATGACCCCCGATTCGGGCATCACGCTCGTGCTGAGTCCGGGCGCGCTCTTGAAGCGCGCCCGCATGGAAGGCGGGGCCTCGTGAGAGCGCTCCAGATCGAGCGCGTCGGTCCGCGCGAGGATTTCCACTTCGCGCTCCGGGGAGTCGTCGATGCCGAAGGGGCGCGCTCCATCGACCGGCTCCTCCTGAATTGCCAGGGACGAAGCGCGCCGCGCGTCCGGCTCGACTTCACACATGTCGAGAGCATCTCGAGCCTCGGCATCTCGGTCTTGAGCCGGTGGGGGCGCGTCTACGAAAAGACCGAGCGACGAATCGAGCTGAACGGCCTGGCCCCCGAGGTCCGGGCGACGCTTCATCAATCCGAGGCGATCGTCTACCTCGCGAACGCGCGCCCGTCGGCTCCCGCGCCGGCGCCCGATGCCCGCCGCGTGGACGTCCCCGAGGCCGTGCTCGAGCCGGTCCCGGTGAGGCCCTACCTCGCCCCGCCGGTGGACCCTCCCGCGGGTCCCGAGCTGGCTTCGCTCCAATCGAAGCTCAAGCGAAAGATCGTCGAGTTCCGAAACCTGTTCGAGATCACCCAGGCGCTCAACCTCGCGCAGGACCTGGACGAGGTCCTGAACCTCTTCGGCTTGAGCGTCATGGGTCAGTTCGGACTGGAGCGCCTCGCGCTTTTCCTGAGCGATCCCGACAGGAACGGGGATTTGGTTCCTCGTCACGTGCGCGGGTTCGCGCAGAACCATTTTCAGGATTTCTCCGTCCCGTGGACCGCGTTTCGAAAGTTCGCTCCCGATCGCTCGTTCGTGACCCTCCACGACATGGAGGGCAAGCAGAACGGCGCGGAAGAGATCGAAGCGCTTCGGGAATCGGGATTCGAATGGGGAATCCTGCTCTGGGTGCGTCGCGATCTCGAGGGCGTGCTCTTCCTGGGAGGCCGCGGCAGCAGGAAGAGGTTCGAGGAGGACGAGCGCGACCTCCTGACCATTCTTTCCCACCAGGGAGCCGTGGCGATTTCAAACGCAAGGGTCCAGCGGGCCCAGGAGGAGCGAAATCTCGGGCTCGTGCGGGGGATGATGGCGCTGATCGAGAGCCGCGACGGATACGCGAAGGGCAGCACCGAGCGCGTCGTCCGGTACGTGAGCGCGGTGGCGCGGCTCCTGGATTATCCGAAGGAGTACTTGAAATCGCTCGTGTACGGGGCGGTGCTCCGCGATATCGGGATGATCACCGTGAGCGGGCTTATCTTGAAAAACCCCGCGCACCTGTCGGAAGAGGAATGGGCGCTCATCAAGCAGCATCCGCTTCGCGGGGCCCAGATCCTCGAGGAGATGAACTTCCCCAAGGAAGTGATCGCGATCGTCTTGAATCATCACGAGCGCTGGGGAGGGGAAGGATACCCGAACGGTATTCGCGGCCAGGACATTCCGCTCGGCGCGCGCATCGTGTCGCTTGTGGACGCCTACGTCGCGATGACGAGCGAGCGGCCCTATCGGCGGGCGCTCCCCTATGAGAAGGCCCGGCAGGTGATCGCGGAGAACTGGGGAAGCCCCTTCGACCCGAGCGTCATCGAAGTGTTCCTGACCGTCCTCGACAAGATCGAACGCCGTACCCGCCTCAAGGCGGGCCAACCGCTGGCCGAAGTGACCGGGACCGGCACGGACGCCGGACCGACGTCCGCCGGCGACTCGGTCCTGGACCCGCTCTCCTCGGGCGCGACGATTCCGCCTGAGAAGGACTCCGCATCCGACGCCGCCGCGGGAACCGGGTCCGGACCCACGATGGAGGCGGGAAGGCGCCGATGACCCCCGAGAGCTTGAAGCCGGCCCTGGAGGCGCGCGAAGGCAAGCAGAAGCGAACGATCCTCGTCGTCGACGATGACCGGCGCGTCGTGGATCTCCTGCAAATCTCCCTGTCGCAGAACGGCTACCAGGTCACGACCGCTTCGACCGGCGAGGAAGCGCTCGAGGCCGTGCGCCGGGAGATACCGGATCTGATCATTCTCGACTTGAGGCTCCCCAAGAAGAACGGGTACGAGGTCTGCGCGGCGCTGAAGAGCTCGAAGGAGACCGTCGCGGTCCCGGTCATCATGGTCTCCGCGACCGCGGAGGTCGACGCGCGCCTCCAGGGCCTCATGCACGGCGCGGACGATTACCTGACGAAGCCGTTTTCGCCGAAAGAGCTTCTGATCAAGGTGCGCCGCATTTTCGAGAGGATGGAGAAAACCGAGGTCCTGAGCGTCAAGAACCGGGAGCTCGAGACCGAGGTGGCTCGGAACCGCGAGGACCTGGTGGTTCGCAACAAGGAGCTCCGGTTCCAGGTGTTCAGCCTCGAGACCCTGATGGGTCTTACCCACCAGCTCAATTCCTCCCTCGATCTCGATTCGCTCATGGGGACCGTCATTCTGAGCGTCGTGGGCCAGCTTCGCGTGAACTCCGCCTGCCTGTTCCTCACCGACTCGCGCGAGAACCCGAAGCGGCTGGATGCCTGGACGTTCAAGGGCGTTAAGGAGGATCTGGTTCGTTCCATCACGTTCCGCTACGAGGATGATTTTGTCCAGGCGATCCGGCCGGTCGAAGGCGAGGAAGCGCGGCCGATCCGGCTGCAAGACCTGTCGGAGGATCCCTCCCTCGAGCGCGACGTGGGACCTCTCTACGCCGCCGGGTTCACGCTCGTGTGCCCGGTCGTGATGAAGCAGAAGCTCACCGCCATCCTCGCCGTCGGCGAAAAGGTGAGCGGGCAGGACTTTCAATCCACCGACCTCGAGATGGTGAAGGCTCTGTCCGAGTCGGCGGGCATCGCGATCGAGAACGCGCGGCTGTTCAAGGATCTTCAGGACACCTATCTCGCCACCGTGCGCGTGCTGGTCTCCACGATCGAGGCCAAGGATCCATACACGCACGGGCACACGGAGCGCGTGGCGCAGTACGCGGTCGGGATCGCGAAGGCGATGGGGTTCAGCTCGGACGAGATCCAGACGATCCAGCTGGGCGCGATCCTTCACGACATCGGCAAGCTCCACACGAGCGACTCGATCCTGCATAAACCCGGAGCGCTCACGGACGAAGAGTGGCGCCTCGTCAAGGCACATCCCGTTCGCGGCGCGCAAATGCTTCAAGGCGTGAAGTTCCTCGAGAAGGCTACCGACCTGGTCCGCCACCATCACGAGCGGGTGGACGGAAAGGGCTACCCCGACGGGCTGAGCGGTGACGAAATCACGATCGGGGCGAAGATCGTGAACGTGGCGGATGCGTTCGACGCGATGACAACGGAGCGCCCGTATCGCTCCGGCCTCAGCGTCGATCAGGCGGTCGCTCAGCTGCAGGAGAAGGCCGGCACCCAGTTCGCCGCCGAAGTGGTCGAGGTGTTCGTGGGGGCGCTCCGCGACGGGAGCATTCAGCTGATCCGGAACACCCGCGCTTTCGACGACTCGGCCAGGGCGACCATCTCCGGCGACCGCGGACGCTAGGCGACCGCGGCGCCCCTCGCGTTGACGCCCGGCGAAGCCGCCGGGCCTGAGCCGCTTACCCCCGCGTTCGACATTCCCGAGCCCTCGTTGCGTCAACCGCAGTGGGCACCGCCCGAATGCGACCTTCCGGAGCGCGGAGCCGCTCGGCCCGCGCTAGCTCCCGCAGAACAACGGCTTGCTCCACCGAGCTCCATGTGCGGGCGGCAGGCACGCCGGTTGCGATGCAGATTCGCCGGCGGGACGCTCTCTGTTTGGGGGAGAGCACTGCGGAGTCGGGGCCGCGGTGTGATGAAGCCGAGGAGGCAAGGAGGCGTCCCGCCTTGACTTCATTCGTGGGGGCAAAGCGCGGGCGGTGGATCCCTGGCGGCTTCAAGCGCCGGTCGGTCGCGATCGCGCCGCCCTCATTTTTCGTTGACCCTCCTGGCACCATCCGCTATGGTTTTCGGCTCGTAGTCGGCGGTACCATTCCTCCTGCAACCTACGGACGGTGGACGTATCGGCGTCCGTACGCCGCCGCGAGTTTCGCGTGCGGAGACCCTCAAGTGGCCGGAAAGACACCGAAAAGGGTCACGGGCTGGCGGCAGGTGGGGCTGCTTTCGTCGATTCCGTTCATTCTCGCCCTGGCGCCCATCATCGGATTCGTCATCGGGCAGTTACTCGATCGACACTTCCGGACCCGCCCATGGCTGAGCATCATCCTGCTCGTCCTGGGCTTCGTAGCCGGCGTGCGTGAGACGATCAAGATCGTGAAGCTTTCACAGCAGGAGGACTAACCCCGACATGGTTGAGGCCCGCCCCGGGCGCGACATCTTGAGCCGTTCGCTTCGAACCTCGTGGCTCGTCGCGATCGTGCTCGCCGCGTCCCTGGCCCCGAGCCTTCCCCGCGCCGCGCTCGCGATCCTCGCGGGCCAGCTCATCTCGTTCCTCAACTTCATTTTCCTCCGCCAGATTGTGAAACTCTTCACAGAGGGCGGGAGGGACGCGCGTATCCTGCTCGCGATCGCGGCAAAGGTGACGCTCGTGTACGGGGGACTCGCCGCGCTGATTGCGTGGGGTGGCGTCCGCTACGGGCCGCTCTGCGCGGGAATCGGGCTTCCCTTCGCCGCGCTTTTCCTCAAATCGATCCTGTTGGCCCTGGGCGCCGGGCCTTCCTCGCTCACGGCACGGCGGGCAACCGAAACGGCTCGTTCCCTGGGGAACGCGGCCAAGCCCGCCGTGTTTCTGCTGCTCCTGGGCGCCTCGGCGCTCCTCGCTTTCTCGGCGCTGCCCGGGCCGGCGCATGCAGGCGAAGCGGCGCATGCAGGCGAAGCGGCGCATGCAGGCGAAGCGGCGCACGGCGCGCCGGCGGCCCACGCGGGGGAGGCCCGGCACGGCGAGGAGGGCGCGGCGGAGCTTCCGAACTGGCTTGTGATCCTCCACGATTTCAACCCCGGGAACCCACTGATCGCCTGGCTCGAGAAGAACCAGGTCATCGTATTCGCGTGGATCGCGGGACTCCTCTTCCTCCTCGTGAGCTGGCTGGCGATGCGCAAGCCGAAGATGGTGCCGGGCCCCTTTCAGAACGGCGTGGAGTGGATGGTCGAGAGCATGGAGGACGTGTGCGGCGGGCTCCTCGGCCCGCAGATCGAAAAACACTTCCCGCTCATCGGGGCGCTCTTCTTCTACATCCTCACGATCAACATGCTGGGGATCATCCCCGGGATGAAGTCCGCGACTTCCTCGCTCGACCTGACGCTGGCGCTGGCCCTGATCACGTTTCTCTACGTGCAGTTCTGGGGGATCCGGAATCTCGGGATCGTCGGCTACCTGGACCACCTCGCAGGGTCGCCCCGCGACGCGATCGGCTGGGCGATGCTCCCGGTGATGCTCCCGGTCCACATCCTGGGAGAGCTCGCCAAGCCCGTGAGCCTCTCCTGCCGACTCTTCGGCAACATCTTCGGGGAGGACACGCTCATCGTTGTGTTCGTCGGGGCCACGGCGCTCTTGATCAAGGCCTCCCTCGTGGCGATCGCGGTCCCTCCCATGGCCGGTATCACCGCGCTCTTCATGATGCTCCAGACGCTCACGAGCATCGTGCAGGCGCTGATTTTCTCCCTCCTTGCGACCGTGTACCTCTACATGATGCTGCCTCACGAGGCGCACGAGAGCGGGGAGGCCAAGGAAGCGCATTGAACGGAAAACGGAACAGGAGGAGGTAAATCCATGCTTTTTCCAGCCGCGCTAGGACTCGGACTTCCGGTCGGGATCGGCCTTGCCGCCATCGGGTCGGGGATCGGCATCGGTTTCCTGGGCAAGGGAGCGATGGAGGCGATGGGACGCCAGCCGGAGATCCTCCCGAAGCTCCAAGTCGCCATGATCATCGGCTTCGGCTTCGCCGAAGCGCTCACGATCTACGCGTTCGTCACGATGTTCTTCCTTCAGGGTCGTATCGGTTAAGTCGCGAAGGGGTTCATGGAAAAGCTCGTTCACCTAAATCAGCTCCTCGCCCACGCGATCAGCTTCATCATTTTCCTCTTCCTCGTCCGTGGCGCGTTCAATGCGATCATCTTTCCCCCCATGCGCGAGCGCCGCGAGCGGATCCGCGCGGAATTCGAGCGCATCGAGCGGGAAAGGGCGGAGGTCCAAAAGATCCGCCAGGGGTACGAGGCTCACATGAAAAAGCTGGACGCCGAAAGCCGCCAGCGCATCCAGGAGGCGGTGGCGGAAGGCCAGCGCGTGGCCGCCGAGATCCGAGAGGCGTCGCGCAAGGAGGCCCAGGAGATGATCACCCGCGCGCGCCAGGAGATCGGGCTCGAGCGGGACAAGGCGCAGGCCACGCTCCGGAACGAGGTGGTCGATCTGGCGGTCGAGATCGCGGGGAAGGTGATCCGGGAAGAGCTGACCGCCGAGAAGCATCGGAAGCTCGTCGATGGGTTCCTCGCCGAGGTGGAAGAGGTCAAGTGATCTCCGCCGTTCTCGCGCGCCGCTACGCCCGCGCCCTTCTCGCTCTCTCCCAGCGTCTCGATGATGTGGAACGGACGCATCAGGATCTCCGGGGGGTCACGAGCATTTTCGAGAGCGACCCGCGTGTCCGGAGATTCTTCGAAGCGCCCAACATCGCGCGCACCGAGAAGGAAGCGTTCCTCGAGCGGAGATGGAAGCCCAAGCTCAACCGGAACGTCTACGGGTTGCTCGTGATCCTGCTCCGCCGCCGGCGCTTCGACCATCTGGTCGCGATCGCGGCCGAGTTTCACAAGCTCGCGGAGGAAGCGCAGGGCATCACCCGAGCGATCGTCCGCACCGCGGTCCCGATCAGCGAACGACAGGCGGACGCGCTGACGCGCGCGCTCAACCGACGTACCGGAAGGAAGGTCACCCTCACCCGCGAAGTGGACCCCGCGCTCCTCGGGGGTGTTACCCTCTCGCTGGATCACAAGGTCATCGACGGCACCCTCGCGACGCAGCTCTGGCGCATCCGCCGGCAGCTGCGTGAGGCGCGGGTCTGAGGCCAGAGGTCAACGCATGGCGTTCAAGCCAGAAGAAGTGAGTTCGGTCCTCGAGCAGGAGCTCGAGCGCTACGAGTCTCGGCTCAAGATGGAGAGCGTCGGGACGGTGTTGCAGGTGGGCGACGGCATCGCCCGCATCTGGGGCCTCGACGACGCGATGGCGGGGGAGCTCCTCATCTTTCCGGGGGACCTGACCGGCATCGCCCTCAATCTGGAAGAGGACAACGTGGGAGCGGCCCTTTTCGGCGGGACGGACAACGTCAAGCAGGGAGACACCGTGCGCCGCACCGGACGGATCGCTTCCGTCCCGGTCGGGGAGGCGATGATCGGCCGGGTCGTGAACGCGATCGGTCAGCCGATCGACGGCAAGGGTCCGATCGTCACGGACAAGTCGCGAGCCCTGGAGGGTCACGCGCCGGGCATCGTGGACCGCCAGCCGGTGAACCAGCCGGTGCAGACCGGCCTCAAGGCGATCGATTCGATGATCCCGATCGGGCGCGGGCAGCGAGAGTTGATCATCGGCGACCGCCAGACCGGCAAGACCGCGCTCGCGATCGACACGATCCTGAACCAGACCGCGGGCGACCTCCACTGCATCTACGTCGCGATCGGGCAGAAGGACTTTACCGTCGCGAAGGTGGTGAAAGTGCTGGAGGACCGCGGAGCGATGAAGTACACGACCGTGGTGTCCGCGGGGGCGAGCGAGTCCGCGCCGCTCCAGTACATCGCGCCCTACACCGGCTGCGCGATCGGCGAGGAGTTCCGCGACGCGGGGAAGCACGCCCTCGTGATCTACGACGATCTCTCCAAGCACGCTCAGGCCTACCGGCAGCTCTCGCTGCTCCTGCGCCGCCCGCCGGGGCGCGAGGCGTATCCGGGGGACATCTTCTACCTGCACTCACGGCTTCTCGAGCGCGCGGCGAAGCTGAACGAAAAGCTGGGCGCGGGCTCGCTCACGGCGCTCCCGATCATCGAGACGCAGGCGGGGGACGTGTCGGCCTACATCCCGACGAACGTGATCTCGATCACGGACGGCCAGATCTTCCTTGAGAGCGACCTCTTCTTCGCGGGCATCCGCCCCGCGATCAACGTGGGGATCTCGGTCTCGCGCGTCGGCGGCAAGGCGCAGACGAAGGCGATGAAGAAGGTCGCGGGACGGCTGCGCCTCGACCTAGCGCAGTTCCGCGAGCTCGCTGCGTTCTCCCAGTTCGGATCGGACCTGGACAAGGCGACCCAGGACCAGCTCACCCGCGGCGAGCGGATGGTGGAGCTCTTGAAGCAGGGGCAGTACGAGCCGCTGCCGGTGGAGCGCCAGGTCGCGATAGTCTACGCGGGCACGCAGGGGTTTCTCGACGACCTCCCGACGAGCGACATCCGCGATTTCGAGACGGGGCTCTATGAGTACCTCGACAAGAGCTACGCCGACCTGATGCACGACATGAAACAGAAATACGAGCTGACGGATGCGATCGAGGCGAAGCTCAAGAAGGCGATCGCGGCCTGGAAGGAGCTGTTCACGAAGAAGCGCGGGGGCGCCTCGAGGTAATCACGTGGCGACCCTTCGCGACATACGACGCCGGATCCGGAGCGTCCGGAGCACGGCCCAGATCACCAAGACGATGGAGATGGTCTCGGCGGCGAAGCTCCGCCGCGCGCAGGCGACGGTCGAGTCGGCGAGACCCTATGCCGGCGACCTGAGCGCGGTTCTCGCGAACCTGGCCGAGGCCTCAAGCGACCTGAGCCACCCGGCGTTCGCGAAACGCGAGGTGAAAAACCGCGCGATCGTGCTCGTCAGCTCCGACCGTGGTCTCTGCGGCGCCTTCAACACGAACCTGGTCCGGGCCGTCGAGGAGCGCATGCGCGAGAAGCGCCAGCCCACGCGGCTGGTCCTCCTCGGCAAGAAGGGCTCCGATTTCTTCCGTCGGCGCGGTGCCTCGATCCTCGTCTCGAAGACGGACCTGGGCGGCGTCGCCGACTGGGGATTCGCGGAGGAGACGAGCCGCGCGGTTCTCTCGCGCGTGGCGGCGGGCGAGATCGACGAGGTGGACCTGATCTACACGCGCTTCAAGAGCGCCCTGCGCCGCTACGTCGTCATGGAGCCGTACCTCCCGCTCGGGGGCGGGACCTTCGCGCGCGCCTCCGAGTCGGTCCAGGGCGCGGGCAGGGAACGCAAGGCTTCCGGGGCGCGCGAGTACATCTACGAGCCCGACCCGGGCGCCATCCTGACCCGCATCGTGCCCTACTTCCTGGCGATGCGGCTCTACATGGCGCTCGCGGAATCCGCCGCCGCGGAGCACGGCGCGCGGATGATCGCGATGGGCTCCGCCACGAAGAACGCGAACGAGATGATCCAGACGCTCACGCTGCACATGAACCGGACCCGCCAGGCCACGATCACGCGCGAAATCGTCGAGATCGTCGGCGGGGCCGAAGCGCTCAAGTAGAAGCGCTCAAATAAAGGAAGGACCATGGCGAACGCGACTCGAAGGAACGCGACCCGGACCAGCGCTACCCCGGACCCGACCCAGACGAACGGCACGGGAGGCAACGTCGGCAGCATTATCCAGGTGATCGGGCCCACGGTGGACGTGCGGTTCGACCCGGAACATTTGCCGCCGATCTTGAACGCCCTCCGGATCGAGTACCCCGAGCAGGACATCCGCCTCACGGTCGAGGTGGCGCTCCATATCGGCGATGAGGTGGTTCGTTGCGTCGCGATGTCCTCCACCGACGGACTCGTCCGCGATATGAAGGCGGTCGACACCGGCGGCCCGATCCAAGTGCCCGTCGGACGACAGACGCTCGGCCGCGTGTTCAACCTCCTCGGGGAGCCCATCGATCAGGGCGTCCCCGTGAAGCAGCCGGAGCTCAAGCTTCCGATCCACCGCGCTCCACCCACGTTCGAAGAGCAGGAGACCGTGGCGCGGATTTTCGAGACCGGGATCAAAGTCGTCGACCTGCTCGCCCCCTACGCCAAGGGTGGAAAGATCGGTCTCTTCGGCGGCGCCGGCCTCGGGAAGACGGTCATCTTGCAAGAGCTGATCCGGAACATCGCCACGGAGCACGGCGGCTTCTCGGTCTTCTCGGGCGTGGGGGAGCGGACGCGCGAAGGGAACGACCTCTGGCTGGAGATGAAGGAATCGGGCGTCATCGACAAGACCGTGATGGTATTCGGGCAGATGAACGAGCCTCCCGGAGCCCGGCTCCGCGTCGGCTTGACCGGCGTCACGATGGCGGAGTACTTCCGCGATCAGGAAAACCAGGACGTCCTTTTCTTCGTGGACAATATTTTCAGATTCGTGCAGGCAGGATCCGAGGTGTCCGCGCTGCTGGGGCGAATGCCTTCCGCAGTGGGATATCAGCCCACGCTCTCGACGGAGATGGGCGCGCTCCAAGAGCGCATCACCTCGACGAAGCGCGGCTCCATTACCTCGGTCCAGGCGATTTACGTGCCCGCGGATGATCTCACCGATCCCGCGCCGGCGACGACCTTCACCCACCTCGACGCGACCACCGTGCTGTCGCGAAGGATCAGCGAGCTGGGGATCTACCCGGCGGTGGATCCGCTCGATTCCACGTCGCGCATCCTGGATCCCCACGTGGTGGGCGAGGAGCACTACAACCTGGCGCGCGCGGTGCAGAAAGTCCTCCAGCGCTACAAGGACTTGCAGGACATCATCGCGATTCTGGGGATCGACGAGCTTTCCGAGGACGACAAGGTCATCGTCTCCCGGGCGCGAAAGATCCAGAGATTCCTTTCGCAGCCTTTCTTCGTTGCCGAGCCGTTCACGGGCCAGCAGGGCCGTTACGTGAAGCTCGAGGACACCATCCGCTCCTTCAAGACGATCGTCGAGGGGAAATGCGACCACATCCCCGAGCAGGCGTTCTACATGGTGGGGACGATCGACGAGGTGTTCCAGAAAGCGGAGCAAATGGGAGTGGCGCCCGCCGCGTAACCGCGCACGCCCGACGAATGGCCGAGCACACGTTTCTCCTGAGGCTTGTCACCCCGCAGAAGCTTCTTCTCGAAGCCGAGGTCGCGTCTTTACAGGCACCCGGCTCCGAGGGCTACCTCGGGATCCTCGCCCACCATGCGCCTTTGATCACGGCGCTCAAGGAGGGGAAGCTCGAGGTAAAGGATCCGGCGGGCCGGGTGACTACCTACCACGTCACGGGGGGATTCCTCGAGGTTTCCGACAACCGCGCGACGGTGCTCGCGGATTCGGCCGAGGTGGCTTAAAGGGCGGGCGCGGCTCCGCCCGCCCCACAACGAGTCGCGCCCGCCCCAGAATCTGCCTTAGACTCCCCTCATGCGCATCCTCGGAATCGAGACCTCATGCGATGACACCGGCGCGGCCGTCGTCGAAGACGGCCGCATTCTCTCCAACATCGTCGCGGCACAGGACATCCATCTCGAGTACGGCGGGGTCGTCCCGGAGCTGGCGTCGCGGGCCCACATCACGCTCCTGCCCCGCGTCGTCGACGAGGCCCTCGGGGCCGCGGGAACCAAGCCCAGCCAAATCGATGCCGTCGCCGTTACGATCGGGCCGGGGCTTCAGGGCTCGCTCCTCGTGGGCATCGAGTTCGCCAAAGGATTCGCCATGGCGCGTGGCATCCCCTGGGTGGGGGTGAACCACGTGGAGGCGCACCTCGTCTCCGCGGGGCTCGAATCCGAGCTCAATCCCCCCTATGTGGGCATGGTCGCCTCCGGGGGCCATACAGAGATCTATCATGTGCCGGAGAAGGGGGTCTTTCGGCGCGTCGGTTCGACGCGTGACGACGCCGTCGGAGAGGCCTTCGATAAGATCGGGAAGCTTCTCGGCCTGCCTTACCCGGCGGGGCCGCACCTCGACCGGCTCGCCCGGGAGGGGCGGGCGGATCAGGTTCCGCTCCCCAAAGCCCGGCTCAAGGGGGACACGCTCGACTTGAGCATGAGCGGTCTCAAGACCGCGGCTAAGCTCTTCCTCGAGCGTGAGCCCCACCCGATTCCCGACGCGAGGCTCCGCGACATCGCGGCCTCGGTCGAGAAGGCGATCGTCGACGCTCTGGTCGAGCGGCTCGCGCAGGCGCTCTCCCGGTTCGAAGCCGGCGCCGTCACCGTCGCGGGGGGTTGCGCCTGCAACACGCTGCTCCGCCGCGAGACCGCGCGCCTCGCCCATACCCGGGGGATTCCGGCCCTGTTTCCCTCCCCAAAGCTCTGCCGCGACAACGGGGCGATGATCGCATACGCCGGCTCCCTGAGGCTCCAGGGCGGCCAAACAACCCCCTTCAGCGCCACCGCCATCGCCAACCTGGACTCGTTTTCGTCTTTGCCGGTCTGAATTTTTGACTGGGGCGACCCTCGTCCGCAACTCGTCCCGGGGCATGCTCTCCGGACCTGACGACCGAAGCGGAAGCCGGGGTGGCGCGTAACTTCGCCGATACCTAGGAGCAGGTAGCCGTGGGCAAGCAGCTCCTCGATTTCGGAAACTTGCCCCGGGGCAAGTGGGGCGTCACTTGCCGTTTGCCCCTGGGTTGTCACCACCGTGCAATTTGCAACGCCTCAGCCCACCCGGAACGCACCCTAATCCCACACCCCGGCTCAAGATCGCCATCGGGAAAGCCGAACATTTCCAAGAGCGGTACCAAGTTCCGCCCTTTGGCGGTTCGGAAGCCGCACGCGCAAGCCACGGC
>VBOW01000041.1 GCA_005893275.1 Candidatus Eisenbacteria bacterium
TGAGAACCGCCAGGTCGCAGAAGTGGAGCGGAAGCACGTCGAGCCAATCGAGTCTGCGGATGGGCAGCGCGTCCGCGAGGGCGAACACGAGGCCGAACGAGAGGAGCCCGGCCAGCCCGAATCGAACCGCCGTCCGGACGCGCGCGAAACGGCCATGACTCCGCCGCAGAACCCATGATAGGAGAATCGAGACCGCGGCCAACGCGATGAGCGTGGTCACATGCTCGAGCCCAAAGCGTTCGAACGGATTCACGAGTTCGCAATATCCTCCCGAAGGGTGCTAGTTTCTATCAGAAACCCCGCGACAAGGCTCTCCGCCGCGATCCTACAGAAGAGTCAGACGAAGCCCGACATACGGCTCACTTCAACTGCAATCTGCCGCTCAGGTTAGCTGACGGCGCCACTTTCTGATTCCAAAGATGCTCGCCCGG
>VBOW01000042.1 GCA_005893275.1 Candidatus Eisenbacteria bacterium
TCGTCGACCCTGTGGAGGTCATGCCGTGAAAAGGCCCGTTCGGAGCGTGCTCGGAGTTCTCCTCTTTGTCGGTATCGTCCCCTCCGCCTCCATTGCGCGTCCATCCTCGCGCGACCCGGCCCGCGCCCCGCTGTTGCCTACTACCCCCGGGACCTGCCCGGTCCAGGGCCTGATTGCCGTGTCAGGCAACAACTCGGTCTCGCTCTCGTGGCGACCCGAGGGGGCGCCTGGATTTGACCATTATGCTGTGTATCGCTCTACGACGCCGTTTTCCACGGTCGTAGGCCTGACTCCCGTGTCGACATTCCCATCACCAACAGACACGACCTGGGTGGACACGGGACCTACGAATGGGACCACCTACTATTACGCGGTCACCTCCATAGTGAGCGGAGGGCCGGATTGCGGGAACATCTCGAGCGTCGGGCCACGACGGCCCCGCTCCGAGACGGATCTCCAAGTTGTGACAATCTCCCGGCAGCCTCGATTTCCCCGCTTCGATCCGATCTATTCCACGGTCGCCATGACGGAGCCCTCGGGTTTTGGCCCCTACAATGTAGTGAGGGCGACGGGCCTCGGAGGCGGGCAGACACCATCGACCCAGCGGTGGCCGAATTTGGGTGACCCGGTCACCTATCTGGCCTCGGTCCGGAATCGCGGCACGAACACCTGGGCGGGAACGATCCACGGGGAGTGGCTGGTCGACGGCGCGGGCATGGCGTTCCCCAACTTGGCGGGCCCGCTAGCGGCGGGGGACCGCCGGACCGCAAGCTTCGTGACTAGCTGGGACGGCCTGTCTCATGCAATCGAGTTTCGGGTGCTCGACACCGATGCAAGATCCACAAACAACTCGCTATCCATCGACACGAAATCGGTCGCCTTTCTTGCATATGTTGACCGTTCGCACATCGAGGATTTCCGTGACGCCTGGACCCCGCTCTACCCGTTGGCAGCGACTGACGACTTCTTTGACTGGATCAATCGCAGCACCGCGCGCCTCAATCAGCTATTCGCTAACGGGGGTACCGCAAAGCGCATCCATTACGATGTCTTGGAAGAAGTCCGCGACGGGGATCCGGACCCGAATGTGGCGCGCATCAATTTTGCTTCGTTTCCTTTCCGTTTTCATGTCGGCCAGGACAACTTCCGCGCGACGTCCGCGTACTACAACGCTGCCGATGACGTTGATTATGGCTACCTGCATGAGATGGGTCACCAACTGGGACTGATCGACATCTACCAGATGTCTGTGGCCCCGAGCGGGAACCAAGTCTCTGGGCTTGAATATTCGCCCGCAAACGACCTCATGTTCAATGTTAGCCCCTTGATTGGGCCGTCCAGCGCTACTGCGATGACGCACTGGCTCGATGTCGCTCACGGTTACTTCGGGCAATATCTTTACCAAATCCCTCGGCGAGTCATCGTGATGTTTCGAAAGTGCGATGGGTCTCCGCTGGTCAACGCATCGGTCAAGCTCTACCAATACTGCGATCGGCCGGGGCTCGGTCAGGTGCTCACTGCCCAGGTCAAAGCTTCCGGTCTCACAAATGCGCGGGGATATTGGGAGATTCCGAACGTCCAGATCGACACAACGGTCGTGCCTCCCACATACGCCGGCGACACGCTGCGGGCGAATCCGTGGGGCTATGTGAATATGCTCGGGAATAATGGTGCGCTCCATTTCGAGGTTCAGGCGAACGGAAGAACGGACTACGCATGGCTGGACATCACGGAGGCAAACGTCGCTTTCTACACCGGCCAAAGGGACTCAGCCTTTTTCCAACGCACGCTCAATATCGGCCCGGCGGACCTGCGTCTCCGATTCGAGGGAAATCCAACCGCCGAGGGCGGGGAGGCGCCAACCACGGCAACCAATATCGCCTACGAGACAGGCGCATTGGGTTCCGGCGTCTTCCTTGGACCTGGGAATCAGCTCCAATACGCAGCCGCCTGCAACATCAAAGGCGCCCAGGGGACCGTCCGATTCTGGATCAAACCTCGCTGGAACGGGAACGATGGACAGGGCCATTTCGCTCTGCGCTTCGGCACGGCGGGTGGAATCCTGATCGGAAAGGATGGCGGTAACTTCTGGCGCATTATCTTGAATCGGTATGGAGGTGCCGGAGGCCCCGAACTTGGTGCGGGATTATTTGTGAATGATTGGGTCGCGAACCAGTGGCACCACGTTGCATTCACGTGGGGGCCGGACACTATAAAGGTCTACGTCGATGGTAGCCTTCGTACGGCCGTATCAGCGCCTGTGCCTCCGCCGTCGGTTAACGCCACCGATCTGCAGCTTGGCGCTGACGGAGGATCTTCCTATCTCGATGCGGTCATCGACGAAGTCGCGATCAGCGACACGGTGTCGACCGCCGAGGAAATTCGAACCGGTGTAGAGGAATCCCCAGCTGACTTTCCCGGGTTCGGGATTCGACTCGGACCGGTGATCCCGAATCCCGCCTGGTCGCGTGTTAACGTGACCTTCGAGTTAGCAAGGCCCGGTCCCGTTCGCCTGGATATCGTGGACGTCCAGGGGCGCCGGGTCTGTACGCTGGTCAATGCAATACAGGGCGCGGGACCGCATAGTGTCACATGGGACGGCTTGTCGGGCGGCGTCCAAGTCAGTTCCGGACTTTACTGGTTGGTTGGGAACCACGATGGAAAGAAGGTCTCCAGGAAGCTCGTGCTTATTCGTTAGAAATTAGGGCTCGCGCGACGCGGCGCCCTACGTTCCTGGCGCCGAGGTTGTTCCCCGGAAGGTTTCGCGCCGAGAGCCTTGAAACATCCGATTCACCCGAATGCGGACGACCGAGCCCTCCCGGCTCCTGGCGAACTCCACCACGCCCGCAAACCCTCGAGTGCTGGCGAGCCTGAGCCCCACACCATGCGAGAGAGTGACGTTTCGCAGGGCGACCGCCGTCGGGTCTCCGAACACTTGGCCGACATCCGTGAGGAGGTAGGCATCGAGGGCGGGGCCCAGCACGTCAGAGGACGCCCAGATTCCCCAGTGGAATTCCACGTTGGCGAGCGCGATCCCTCGGTCCCGCCAGCGAAGATCCGCATAGCCACGCAACAGGTCTGGCCCACTGTTGGACAGCAGCCTCTGAAACGCCAGGGGGTCGGATCCCAGGGGTTCCAGATACTGGACAAGCCCGCGGACGGCAAGGAAGCCGACCGAGTCCCCACCGAGCCGCAGGGATCCTTGGAGCTCCACGCGAGAGCTCAGAAACGAGGCCTCGTTCCCAATGAAGCTCTTGAGCACGGCCGCCCGCGCGAGCACCAGATCGGGCGGCGCGGATCGCCCTACATCTTGTTCCGGGCCGATCGCGAGGGAGAAACCAACCTCCGTCCCCACGGAACGACTGTCGTACCCGGAGGGAAGTGACGCGTAGAACCGGGAAACGAGGGAAGGGGATTCATGGGCTCCAGGATCTTCGGTTTCCACGCCACTGAAGACGAGGTCGACCACCACGTTGGTCACCGATCCGAGCCCCTTGCTTGCAGAGATACCGAGCCAAGCAGTCTTCTCCCGGTAGAACGCCTCGTTCTCTCTGCGGCTCGCGGGTCCGAGCCCGAAGTAGCGAACGTATGGCTCGACTCGATAGCCTACGGTTACCTCGGCGCCCGCGTCCCCGTCCGCCACAACCCTCGAGCCGAGGGACACGGAATGGCCGCCTCTCAGGGTGCTCGAGAGACGTACCTCGACGCGGCGGTGTGTGCCCAGCGAAGGCTCACGCGATGCAGAGAGTCCGGCGCCCAGGCCGGGAAGGGCTCCGAGACGGGGGATGGGCCCGACGCTGAACGCGCGCTTCCTCTTGGTCGGGGTGAATCCAGCCCGGGAGAAGAACCCGCGTCGATCAAGGAGATCCAGTGGTGGCCGAATGACTCTTGAGAGAGTCCCGTGTGAACGAAGGGTCGGTGCTGGTGCTGCCGCCGCCGTCGAATCCATCACCGACGGCGCTTGGGCGAAGCCAAGTCTCGTGCCGTACGCGGCTCCACACTGCCAGGCCGCGAGGAAAGCGACCGGGAGAAAGGTTACAAAATGGCCAGCGTGTCTTTTTGCCATGCGTTTGCCGGATTCTGGCGGGGGGCCGGCCTAAAATCGGACGTAGTGCCCGACCCAAAGCGTTGCATACCGCAGCCGGTCACCGGCCAGGTTCGCTTCACCGCCCGGACCCGGGGTGTCGAAGTAGCGGAAGTTCACATCGAGGGCCAGCCTGGGCCTGAGGTAATACTCAACTCCCGCGCTCGCTGTCCAGCCAAGCCCCCAACCGGAGGAGACCAGCTGGTCTCGCTGCGCCGGCACCCTCACTCGCGACTCCCACCCCGAGGGGCCGCCTCCGATCGTCGCATAGGGACGGAACAGGGCCTCGGGTGCCCGCAGGGCGAAGTTGGCGGTGATCGGGTAGACGAAGAGGGCGCCCCCCGCTCCCTCCGTCCGCTTGAATTTCTGGTACCCCCCCACCAGCTCGATTCCTCCGACGCGGAACTTGCCCCAAAAATTGCGCACGACCGAGATCCCCACGGAGCGGTCATACAGATCCGCGAAGTGACCACCGGGAAACGCCACATTCGAGCCGAGGATGGGGGAACCGAGGCCCCGCTCGGACCATCCGCTGCGCGGAGCAAGCCCCAGCCGCTCCAGCTCCCGGCGCGCGAGAATACCTCGGGTGTCATGAACGTAACGGGGATGGCGGAATATGTAGAGGTAGTACCAAGGCTGAAACAGATCTTCCAAGAATGAGCGCAGGACGGGGATCCTCCTGACCCGATATGCAGGGTACGTCAAGCCCGGTGCAGTGCGGTTCCACCCTGCATTGAATGCTGGGCCGAACGGGGCGCGATTCCCGACGTCTGCGAGTTTGACCTCGGAACCGACCGATGGAGCGCTGGGATATCCCCAGCGAACGGGTAGAAGAAGCCACGCCCATTCGCGCAGCACCTCGGGATGTCGCTGGTAATCGATACGGCTCGGTTCGGGGGTCAAAACAACCCGGAACAGACCATGGGGGACGACCCTCAAGGAGTCTTTGTCCGCTCGCGAAACGCTTTCGGTGTGCCCCAGTCCGGCGACCGCTTCCCATTCGCCTGGGTAGGGAAATTTTCCGTGCGAGCCCGAATTGCGGTCGCCCGCGAGGATGCGGATCGGGTAATCCAGGATCATATACACTCGGCCCCCGTCGTAAACGACTGGATGGGTGCGGTCGACGATCTGGGGCCTGTATTCTCCCTGGGGCAGGTTCACGCTTCGGAAGTGGAAGTAATAGTGAACCTCGTCGATTCCCGCGCGATCGGGGGTCAGCACGACGTTGACGTGCTCCCAATCGCCCTCGTGATTCCCGATGTAATCATTCGTCGGGTAGAAGAACCAATACTGGATGGCCAGTCGATTACGCTCGTCGAGAAATGGATGAGCGAAAACGGTCGGCTGACGCCACGCAGAACTATCTGCGCCCTGGCGCAGCCGGGCATACGCCCTCCACCATTCCCGCGGGGTTTCTCCCGGAAAATCGAAGTACCAGACTTCGAGGAGGTCCGGGTCGCTCTCATACCGCGCGCCCATCTCGGTCAGATGCAAGAGGGAATCGGTGTTCAGACCGTGAAACGGGATGTCCAGGAAGTCCTTGAACTCGTACGGAGCCGCTCTGACCCTGTCGACTCGGAGCGTGTCGGCGAAGAGCATGGGATGGACCGGGATCAGTTGGTATTTCCGTCCGTGACTGGTCGTGTGATCCCCCCCGGAGAGGACGAGCGTGGGCGCGAATCGCTGGACAAGCGCCTCGAGCCCGGCGCGCCGGGATTCGGCAATCCCGTCCCCCTTCTCGCTTTCCTGGGCAGGACCGAAGAGAGAGTCGGCTGCGGCGCGTGAACCGACCAATGGTGGCCTCTGGTCGGGCCGGATGATGTCGAGATAGAGACCGCGCTGTCCATGCGTGGACGCGCAGCTCAGAGTCAGGGAGCAGATGACGAGGATGAGAGCGACGGTGAATCGATGCGACGCGATTCGCGCAGGGGAAATCGCCACGGCCCGCGAATCCGGTTCCGTTCTGCTCATGGCCAAGCTCCCCTCAGCGGGCTGGCAGCACCCGTTAGTACCCCAAGACCTTCATAGTGAGTCCTGCCGTCCCGTACGTGCCGTTGCCGGCAGGCTGCCCATTTGGTAGAACGATGGGGATTTCGAACGGCTGAAATGAGTCACCGCGAGACTCGGGAAGACGGCGGTGTAGAGAATGCCGTTCTTGGACCCCCAGATCTGTCGTCCGCTGTAGTGCACGAGCCATTGATCCGAGACGCCATGCCCCAAGACAAGCTCGGTCAGCACGCCCTGTCCGCTCACGTCCGGCGCGTCCTGCGAGATCGCAAAGAACTGGCCGTAGCCTCCTCCGAAACCCAAAATGAAACCCTCGCGGTTGCCATCGAACCCGAACGCATCGGAAAACGGAGTGATGAGAACGACCAACGCGAGGAGAAAAGGTATTCGGTGCCGAGGCATGATAGGACCTCCCGACTGGTCCAGACGCCGGCAGCTACGGCGCAGGCGGCGGGACGACGCTGCGGCGCCTCTCGCCGCGGAGAGAAGGGTGCGGAACAGCCCGCACTCGTGCGCCAGCCTATTCCCGCGGTGCCACCTCCTCAAGCGCCGATTTGACCTCTTCCGTTCGCACGATCTGAGGCCTCGTACCCGAATGGCCCGTCTAATTCTTGACCGCACCAAGTCGACGATACCTTCGTACAGCTCCCCAATGTTCGGCCGGACTACCTCAACCGACCCGTTTGGCGGCACCGAATCCCAACCCCAGGCCTAGATAAATCTGGAAGTAGGCCGGCTCGACTCTCATGGAGCCGGCGCCAAGCTGTTGCGGCACCCCGAAGGTCTTGAGGAATCGCACTCCACCCTCCAGCGCCACAGTGTTATGGATGTTGAAGTCGGTTCCGAGCGTGAGGTCCCATCCAAATCCCGTCTCCGTCCGGCTCCGCAGATTCTGCCGGATTTCGTTTTCGCGATTCGCGTCATCGGGCACTACGACGTCGGTGCTGATGTTGTAGACGACGAGCGCGATATTGGTGCCGACGTGCGGTCGAACGAGGCCACGACCGTGGGGTCCTATTCGTCCGCCGAGATAGATCCGATAATAGTTTTGGTTGGTTTGCTGCTCGACCCGCAGGCCGGTCTGCTCGTCCTGAAACCCCGTGGTCTGGCTGAGCATATTCACGACGTCGAACCCTAGGGTGCCGGCGAAGAGATTATGAACCTGCCGGAGCGGAGCAATGACAGCCACGCCTCCACCCCACGAGGGGCGGCTGAAGCGACTGGCGTCCTGGCCGGTTGGCGTCATCCGCACTCCATAAACCTGGACTTTTCCAGCCGCATTGGCCGTGAGCGGAAATCCCGCGATAAGAGTCACGCAGAGAAGACCTTGCTTCCAGGCTCGAACGGTACGCATGGAATCCTCCCAGTTGGAGTACGGCTCAGCCCAAAGCTAGCGATCCAATGCCAATGGGAAAGCGAGCGAGCGAGAGTTTGAGATGAGCTTGAGTCGGGACGACATAACGGCTCGTCACTCCCAGTCGCGGGTCGTCACGCCATGCCGCGCCGCTCAGGGTGCCATGCTATGCCTTTACAAGCCGCAAGGCTCGTCTTTCATACGAAAGACGAATGTCGCTAACGGGCGAAATCCAGCGCTGGCACGGCGAGCCGCTTAGGAGTATTGCCCCGATTCTCCCCACGACACGACAGAAGGCAGACCTTCGACCTCCGGCGGACCCTATCGGGCACAATGGAGCGACCTGGACCTGACGAATTCCCCTGGCGCGCCGGTAGACGTGCCACCAGCGCAGGCGCGACCCGGGGAGGTGCCGCCCCGAGGCTCTACCCGTTCCCGCCGCGATCTCTGAGGATTCGCGCGGCCATCACGGTTGCGACTGCTTACGGCCGGATACCGAGGAAGACAATCAGGAGCAGGAAACCGCCTCATCACCCCACGTGCTTCAGCAGTTCCTCGTTGGTCGGCCACTGCTCCAGCGCTTTCCGTAACTCTAGGATGGCCTGCTTGGGCGGGAGCCCAAGGGCGTGTCGGCGGAGCCGGTTGATCGCGTCGATATCTGCCTTGGAGTAGAGAAGCTCATCCCGCCGCGTCCCGCTCTTGGCGATGCTGATGGCGGGGAAGACCCGCTGCTCAGCAAGGGCGCGGTCGAGAACGATCTCGCTGTTTCCAGTCCCCTTGAACTCCTCGAAAATCATATCGTCCATGCGCGAGCCGGTCTCAATCAATGCGGTCGCGAGGACCGTGATCGATCCGCCATTCTCCACGTTTCGCGCCATTCCGAAGAACTTGCGCGGAATCTCGAGCGCGCGAGAATCCAATCCGCCGCTCATGGTGCGTCCCGAGTCGGAGCCATACGAATTGAATGCGCGGCCCATGCGCGTGAGGCTGTCCACGAGCACTACCACGTGGCGCCCGCACATCAGCTCGCAGCGCACTGTCGCCATGCACATGGTCGCGAGTTGGACGTGATCCTCCAGCGATTGATCACTGCTGCTTGCGAGCACCTCGGCCGAAACCTTGCGCCGGAAGTGGGTCACTTCCTCGGGTCGCTCATCGACGAGCAAGACGATCACGCTGGTGTCCGGCGCGTCGGCGAGGATGGCGGTGGCGAGCTCCTCCAGCAACTGGGTCTTGCCGGCCTTGGGGGGCGAGACAATAAGCCCGCGCGTGCCGCGTCCGATGGGCGCGAAGAGATCGATGATGCGGGTCGACACGTTCCCCTCGGTGCCCAGGCGAAAACGCCGGTCAGGATTCGTGGCCGTCAGCTTGGTGAACGAAGCGCGCTCGCGAAAGGCTTCCGGCTCCAGGCCACAGATCAATTCGACGTTGTCAAGCCGCAGGCCCTGTCTCTCCGGTCTGGCGGAGCCGGAAACGAGGGCGCCGGAGATCAATTGGAAGCGTTGGATGAGCGCCGCGGGGACAAAGACGTCCTGCCGGCTTGGCGCGAAGGAGCGAGCGGGGTCGCGTAGAAAGCCGCCGCCCCGCTCGAGGATTTCAAGAACTCCGGAGACGGTCATTGCGCCCCTCCATAATAGCCTTCACCACACCCCCGGGATCAGCCTCTTCGTCTTTCCCATATACGCCCGGTACTTCTCGCCGAGCCCTAGCTGGAGCAGCGCCTCCTCGCGCGGGATCCGTTGCAGGACGCCGATCACGATCGGGAGCGTGACGAAGAGAAATCCCGCGGGGCTGCCGAGGATCAGCGGCGGGGCCACCCATTCCAGGATGAAGCCGAGATAAAGGGGATGGCGCACGGCTCCGTAGATTCCTTGATCCACGACCTCGTGATCCTTCTCGAGCTGGAGGCGCACGGTGAAGAACCTCCCCAGCGTGCGCTTGGCGATGATCCGGATCGCGAACCCCAAAAAACCGATCGCGTAACCCAGAGCCCACTGCGGCCAGGACGGGTTGGCCGGAATACGGTCCAGACTGAGGAGGGTCATCCAGAGAAACATCCCCACGAAGGGCGCGACGAAGAAGAAGAGAAAGGAAAGCCGCTCCTCCCGAGCGCCCTTGCCCCCGGAGCCCAGCCGGAATCGGGTGAACACGAATTCGACCAGGAGGAAAAGGACGAAATAGGCGTAGTAGGACAGAACGACGAATTTACCGGTCACGCGCGTTTCCTCCCGTCTGAAGCAGCGATGAGTAATCGCGGTATTCCGTGACACACGGCGGCCCGGGCGCGTGGAGGTAACGCGGCCCGCCGCTCATCCCCAACGCCAGCATGCTGCTCGACACGGTGGGGAATAACTCGCGATGAAGGCACACGGGCGGCGTCCCGCCTTCGCCGTGCGAGCGAAGGTAGCCCGCGATCAATCCGAACGCCTCATCCACCGACCAAGGGCGCCGTTCCGCGATCTGCTCCAGGAGCCATTTCGTCCTGGGCTCGCTCGGATCGTCGACCTCCCGGTGCGTGATCACGTGCCAGCCGCGGGGGATCGCATGAACGAGGGGTTCGCTTGGGCCCGCGTGCAGGGCCCAACCTTCACCGTCTACGCCCACGCCGACCAATGTGCAAGGAGCGTAAGGATCGCGCTTCACGAGCCGCAAGGCGTGGTCGAGATGCGAATCGGCGGCCGCGGAGCCTGCGCCCCCGGGATCCCTGCCGGCCGCGACGTCGAGGCACAGCATCCCACGCGATCGCAACGTCGCGGGATCCCGCTTGTCACCCGCAACGGGTCTCCGGTTCATGAGCGCGGTCACGAACCGCGCCTCCCGCACGGCGAGCCACGTCCCGCCGGATACGAGGTCCCGGCCTCCGACCACGCGCGGCGCCTCCACCAGAACGCCGGGATCCGACGAGGGCCGCTTCGGCGATTCGTCGCGGTTCGCCCCCAAAAGCACGGATCCCGGGCCGAGAATGCCCAGGCCTAGGATCAGCGTGCACATCTCGAGGGAGGCCGTGCCGTCAGCGGGAGGAAATCCGCCCCGCTACACCCGCTCCTCGATGGGAATGTAGCGCTCGTCGTGGGTGCCGGTGTAGATCTGCGACGGGCGATAGATGCGGTTGTCCTCCAGCTGCTCGAGCCAGTGGGCGAGCCATCCAGCCATGCGCGCGATCGCGAAGACAGGCGTGAAGAGGGACGACGGCATTCCCATCGCCTCGTAGACGACGCCCGAGTAGAAATCGACGTTGGGATAGATCTTCTTCGCGGCGAGATGCTCCGCGACGACCTTCTCCACTTCCTGGGCGACGGCCAGGAGCGGGTCGGCTCCTCGCTTCGCGATCATCTGCGCCGCGAGCTTTTGGAGCACCAGCGCGCGCGGGTCCTTCACTTTGTAGATGCGATGCCCGACACCCATGATCTTCTGTTTGCGCTGGATCAGGTCCTCGATGTAGGGCCGGACCTTTTCGACATCTCCGATCTGCTGGAGCATGTGGATGACCTGCTCGTTCGCGCCGCCGTGCAGGGGGCCCGTCAGAGCGCCGATGGCGGAGGTCACCACGGTATAGGGGTCCGCCAGTGTGGATGCGGTTACGCGCCCCGCGAAGGTCGAGGCGTTCATCGAGTGCTCCGCGTGGAGGATGAAGCAGATATCCATGACACGCGCGACATCCGCCTCCGGCATTTCACCGTGCACCATGTAGAGGAAGTTCTCGGCGTGGGTCAGATCTTCCTTGGGCGGGATGTACTCCTTGCCGTGGCTCAGGCGGTGATAGGCCGCGACCAGCGTCGGCGCCTTCGCGATGATCCGGACCGTGGAGTTGTAGCGATCGGTCGGATTCATCGGATCGCGGTCCGGATAGAACATCCCGAGCGCTGCGATGGCCGCTTGGAGCGCCTCCATCGGATGACCCGTGTCCGGAAGGCATTTCAATAGATCGATCAGGCGGAAGCGGACGTCGCGGTTCGTCGCGAGGTCGCGGCTGAATTTCTCCAGCTCCGTCCTGTTGGGAAGCTTGCCCCAGAGGAGAAGGTAGGTCGTCTCCTCGAACGTGCTTCGCTCCGCCAGGATCTCGATGGGGTACCCGCGGTATTCGAGAATCCCCTGCTCGCCATCGATGAAGCAGATGCTCGAGCGCGCCGCTGGAACATCGGCGAGCCCGGGGATGTAGGGGATGGTCGTGTGCCCTTCCGCTGCAGGGGGAGCGGTACGCTCCGTCATACGATTCCTCCGATGGTGGGCATGAGCATTCTCCTTGTTTGGATGCTCCGATGCAAGCCGAGGGGCACCCCTACCGGCGCATCCGCCCCCCTGGGGCGAGGGCCTGGATACGCTGGATGGAGGCCGGATCGTCCTTCAGGAGTCCGGCTGGAACCAGCCGCGGCACAAGCTCGACCCACCGGCGGTCGCGGGCGAAGACCTTGCGAAAAATAGGGGTCGCCTCTTTTTCGCGCCCCAGCTGCCACATGGAGGCTGCCTGCCAGAAGAGGATCTCATTGTTCCCGGGCGCAAGGCGTGCGCCTTCCGCGTAGGCCTTCATCGCCTCCTCGACCTTTCCCTCCGTGGTGTATGCGTCCCCTTGGTCCACGTTTCTATAGGCGCGCCAGACTTGGACGAGCCGGCGAAGCTCCGTTATGGGATGAGGGTTATCCTCGACCCGAAGGTCCATGATGCGATCCTGCCATGGTTTGTTCGAGCGTTTGCCCTTCACGATCACGATCGCCGCGGACTGCTGCCCTCGAATATCGCCTCCCGCCTTCTGTCCGGCGTCGAGCGCGGCCAAGAGGCGCGTCGCCAGGTCTCCCTCGGTGCTCTCGTACGCCTTGGCCATCGCGGGCCATACGCGGTCATTCGACATCAGATTCGCCTGCACGGAGTACTGATTGCCGACCTGATCGCCGGCGGCGGGAATGCACCGCTTGCCGGTGTGGGCCGCGACCTCCCCTCGGGCATCGATCATGCCCACCTGCCGGACTTCCCGGTTCGGGTCCTGGGCGAGAAGCTCCTCCAGCGTTTGCTTGGCGCCTTTCCCGCTGCTCATCATTTGAAGGCCCCTCGGGCCGTAACTCACCTCGATGAGCGATTGTGTCGCGACCGCCCCCACACCGGGCTCAGCCCAGGGAACGATCGGACCCACCGAGAAATAATGTGACTGGACCGCGACCCCGAGATCTCCTGTTTCAGGATCGCGGGCTACGATCGAAAAAGTGGCCTGTGCGGGCGCTGTGAGAAGGACCAGACCCAGGAGAACTCGTGCCAGGGTGGACATGGGCGCCTCCGTGCCGGGAAAGGAGCTAAGTGCTGGTCAGCTGGAGGGATACTAGGGCTCCGCCGGCCGGCAAGCAAGTTGGATTGACGCGCTTTTGAGATTCGGGTATGGTGCCCCAGAAGCTCTCGCACCTCGATCCCGGCTCCGAGTCACGAGCGATTCCAGACACCAAAACCCAGGGTACGCGTGGATCTATTCGACAAGTGTAATCGCTTCAAAGAGCACCGCTTGGCGAAGGCCGCTGGCATCTACCCCTATTTTCTCCCGATCGCGGAAAACCACGGGACCGAGGTCACGGTCGATGGCCGCCGCATCATCATGGCGGGCTCGAATAATTACTTAGGGCTGACGAAGCATCCCAAGGTCATCGCAGCGGCCGACGCAGCGCTCCGCAGCTTCGGCACATCGAACAACGGCTCCCGATTCCTGAACGGAACGCTCGAGATGCACGTTCAGCTCGAGGAATGCCTCGCCAAATTCACCCGCAAGGAAGCGGCGCTCGTCTATTCGACCGGCTATCTCACGAATTTGGGCAGCATCTCGGCCTTGATGGAGAAGGGGGACGTGGTGGTGCTCGACAAGGACGCGCATGCCTGCATCGTCGACGGCGCGCGATTGAGCCCGGCCGAAGTGAAGCGCTTCCGGCACAACGATGTCCGCGACTTGGAGCGGGTCCTTGAGTCGATCCCGGCGAGAGCCGGGAAGCTGATCGTCGTGGACGGGCTGTACAGCATGGAAGGGGATATCGCGCCGCTCGCCGAGATCGTGCGGATCGCTCGGAAGTACCATGCCAGGCTCCTCGTGGACGACGCCCACGGGTTCGGGGTTCTGGGAGCCCGCGGCGCCGGAGCATGCGAGGCACAGGGCGTCGAAGAGCAAGTCGATCTCGTGATGGGGACGTTCAGCAAATCCTTTGCGTCCCTCGGCGGCTTCATCGCCGGCCCGCGCGCCGTCATGGATTATCTCCGTCATCACGCGCGCGCGCTCATCTTCAGCGCGAGTGTCACGCCCGCGAGCGCCGCCGCCGCGCTCGCCTCGCTCGAGATCATCGAGCATGAGCCAGAGCTTCGCACGCGCCTCAAGCAGATCTCGGACAGGATGCGGAATGGATTCAGCTCGCTCGGGCTCGACGTAGGAATGGGAAACGGCACGCCGATCGTGCCGATATTCATCGGCGACCGCGTCAAGACCATGCAGGTCTGGCGGCGGATTCTGGATCGCGGAGTCTTCGTGAACGCGATCGTGGTGCCCGCCGTGCAGCCCGGTCGCGATCTCCTTCGCACCTCGTATATGGCCACCCATGAGGATGAACAGCTCGACACCATCCTGCGCATCGTCAAGGAAGTCGACGCGGAGATGGGCCTCGCCATGGCCCCCGCTGCGAACACGACGACGCCCCCGGGGATGCCGTGGATGTCGTCCCCGTCGTAAGCCCCAAAGACCTCGCCCGCTTCATCCGTTTTCCCCACTCGATCTACCGCGTCGACCCGCGCTGGGTGGCGCCGCTCACGTCCGACGAAAGGACGCGGTTCACGCCCGCGAAGAATCCCTTCTTCGAGCACGCCGAGGCCGCCTATTTCATGGCGCGCGACCGCGGCCGCGACGTTGGACGAATCGCGGCGAGCGTCGACCGAAACTACGACGCGTTCCACGGGGAGCGGCAGGCGGCGTTCGGATTTCTCGAAGCGGAGTCTGCGGACGCGGTCGCTGCGCTCCTTCAGGCGGCCGAGCGCTGGGGGCGCGATCGTGGCGCGCGCGTCCTGCGCGGCCCCTTCAATTTCACGACGAACGACGATTGCGGACTACTGATCCGCGGCTTCGAGCACCCCCCGACGATCCTCATGCCGTACAACCCGCCCACCTACCCGGCCTGGGTGGAGGCTGCCGGGTTCAAGAAGGCCAAGGACCTCTTCGCGTTCAAGGTCCCGATTCCCGAGATACCGGATCTGGACATCGCCCAAGTCGCGCGGATCGCGCACAAAGTCCGTGAGCGGTTCCGGGTCCACGTTCGCCCCATCAACATGAAGCGGTTCGGGGAAGAGCTCCAGCGCGTGAAGGAGATCTACAACTCCGCCTGGGACAAGAACTGGGGGTTCGTTCCGATGACGGACCGGGAGATCGACCACATGGCCGCGCAATTGAAACCCGCCATCGTTCCCGAGCTCGCCCTCTTCGCCGAGATCGACGGCGAAGCGGTCGGCTTCTCCCTTGCGGTACCGGACGTGAACGTCGCGCTGAAGCCCTTGCGGGGGAGCCTCTTCCCGTTCGGGGTCGCGCGCCTTTTGTGGAAGCTCCCGCGGATCCGCACCTCGCGGCTGATGGCGTTGGGCGTGAAAACGGGCTATCGCCGCCGCGGTATCGATGCTGCGCTGGTCCATCAGGCCGCGGTCGCATCGAGAGCCGCCGGCTACATCTGGTGCGAGGTGGGCTGGACCCTCGAGGACAACGACCTCGTGAATCGGCTGATCGAAGCGGTGAACGGCGAGCGCTACAAGACATTCCGGATCTACGAGCGGGCGCTGTGAGCGCTCCGCTGGCGCTCGTGACGGGCGCGTCGGGCTTCGTCGGAAGCCACATCGTGGACGAGCTCATATGCCGTGGCGCGCGCGTGCGCTGCCTCCTGCGCGCGACGTCCTCTCGGCGATGGCTCGAGGGAAAGCAGGTGGAGTTCGCCGACGGTGACGTATGTCGCCGGGAGGGCCTCGACGCGGCGGTGAGCGGCGTCGATTGGATCGTGCACGCGGCCGGTCTCACCCACGCCCCGAGCGCGGCGGAGTTCCACCGGGTCAACGTGCGCGGCACCGAAAGCATCCTCGCCGCCGCGCTCGCCGCTGTCCCTGCGCCGAAGCGCTTCGTCTACATCTCGAGCCAGGCGGCAGCCGGGCCGAGCCGTGACGGCGCGCCCGTCACCGAGGAGCACCCTCCTCGGCCGGTCTCCACGTACGGCAGCACGAAGCTGGCCGGCGAAACGCTGGTCATGGGCGCCGCGGATCGGCTCCCGGTCGTGGCCCTCCGCCCGCCGACCGTGTACGGCCCCCGCGAGACGTCGCTGCTCAAGTACTTCCGCGCGGTGAAACACCACATTCGCCCGTCCGTCGGCGGGGCCCGTCCGTTCAGCGTTGTCTATGCCGAGGATCACGCACGCGCCGTCTGGGCGGCGCTGACCGAGGAGCGGGCCATGGGCAAGATCTATTTCGTCGGCGGCCCCGATGTCACCACGTATCAAGAGATGGGCAGCGCAATCGCGCGCGCCATGGGCACCTGGGCGGTGTCGGTGCCGATTCCCATGCCCTTGCTCCAAGCGGGAGCGCTCCTGGGCGAAGTCGCGGGCTTCCTCACGCGCCGCGCGCCGTTTTTCTCCCGGGAGAAGTTCCGCGAGATCGCGGCGGGGGACTGGGTCGTCAGCTCGCGAAGGATCCGCGTTGAGCTAGGCTGGACGCCCGCGACGCCGCTCGAGGAGGGAGTGCGCGCCACCGCGGCCTGGTATCGGGAAGCGGGCTGGGTGTAGGATCATCCCTCGGAGCGGCAACGCCGGCGCCCTCCGGTGGAGACTTGAACTTGGCTCGGTCCCGCGCCTTCCGCACCCTTCACGCGAATCGCCTCCTCGGGGCGTTGCTCCTCGGAGCAGCCCTGAGCCTCATCCCCCTCGCCGTCCGCGCCCAGGGCTCGAAGAACGTCACCTTGCTCGCGCACCTGAACCAGCACCCCGGGTATTCGGCCTGCTGGAGCTACGTCCACCCAGACGGACGGGAATACGCCATCCTCGGGACGACCGACGGCACGGCGATCGTGAACGTGACAAATCCCGCCGCCTCCTACGAGGTGGCGTTCATCCCGGGGCTCGCCTCGCAGTGGCGCGAAATGAAGCAATACCGCACCTACGTCTACGTCTCCACCGAGGCGCAAGGGGGCGGGATCCAGATCATCGACATGGCGAATCCCGAGAGCCCGGTATTGAGGGGGGTCTACGCCACCGGCATCAACCACGAGCACACGCTCGAGGTGGACTCGACCCGGGCGCTCCTGTTCTGTAACGGCACCCGACTCAACTCGACCCAGACCGGTATGCGCATCCTCTCGCTCGCGGACCCTGTCAACCCGGTGGATCTCGGCGGCTACACCGCCGACTACGTCCACGACTGCTTCCCGCGGGGAGACACGCTGTTCGTGAGCTGCATCTATGGCGGGATCATGCGCGTGCTGAACATTGCGAACCCGGCCTCGATCACCGAGATCGCATCCTGGACGTATCCCAAGGCCTTCACCCACAGCGCCGAAACTTCGAAGGATGGGAAGTATCTCTACGTCTGCGATGAGTTGAACTACGGGACGATGAAAGTCTTCGACATCCACGATCTCCTCGCGCATCCGCAGATCATGGAGATCGCCGTGAATCCGCTCGCGATCGTCCACAACATCCACGTGAAAGCCGATACCGGATTCGTCGCCTATTACACGGAGGGGATTCGTCTGTTCGATCTCTCCGATCCGGCGCTGCCTGCGGAGTTCGGGTACTACGACACGTACGCGGGCTACTCCGGAGGCTTTCACGGCGTCTGGGAGATCGCGCCCCGATTCCCGTCGGGCACGTTCGTCGCGAGCGACATCGGGTCGGGTCTCTATGTGTTCCGCACGAATCCCAACTATGGAATTCTGAAAGTGAGGGTTGTCGATCCATCCATGACTCCTATCCCGGAGGCCGACGTCACCGCGTTGGGCGAGATGGACTCCACGCGAACCCAGGGCTCGGGCGCCGTGAGGCTCGCACTCAGCCCGGGAAGCCACACGCTCCGGGTGAAGCGGTTCGGGTGGAAGAGCGCGATCGTCCCCGTGAGCATGACGAAAGGGGCGCACGATTCGGTCCTGGTCGCGCTGCAACCGGAGCCGCTCGCGACGGTAACCGGCGTGATCCGGCGCAACTCGGACTCGGCGGGGCTCGAGGGCGCGGATCTGGAGATGGAGGACACACCGCTCGAGACGGGCTCGACGTCGGGTGGCGCCTACACCATGGCCGGCGTGCCCGGGGGCACCTATTCCATGACCTGTGACCGCACGGGATACGTTCCCGTTACCCGGATCACGGCCGTGCAGCCGGGGGTGAACCGCACCGCGGATTTCACGCTGCTGAGAGCCGCCTGGTACGACTCCTGCGACACCGACAAGGGATGGTCGCTGGGCGCCGCCGGGGACAACGCGGTCACGGGGCTCTGGGAGCGCGCCGACCCGGTGGGCACCTCGCAGCCGACCGCGGCCCCGGCCGGACGTCTCGCGGCCTCCTTGTACGAGGCGGGGCCGTTACATCCGGCGCCGCAGCACGAGGAGCCGCCGGAGGGTACCCTGGGGGCGGGGCCCGTCCAGCCCGAGGACGACCACACGCCCGGTTCGGGCGGGTTCTGCTTCGTCACCGGGAACAGCGCGCCCGGAAATCCGCCGGCGACGAACGACGTCGATGGCGGGAAGACCACGCTGACAACGCCGCCGCTCGATATGACCGGAATGACCGACGCGCGCGTCCACTTCGCCCGATGGTTTTTCATGAACTCGCCGGGGGAGCCCGATTCGTTCCTCATCGACATCTCCGCCGACGGCGTCACGTGGGTGAAAGTCCGATCGATTCTCACGAGCGAGCCCGCCTGGCGCCACGACACCTTCCGCGTGGGCGACTACATCACGCCCACCTCCACGGTGCGCGTCCGATTCACCGCGCAGGACGAGGCTCCGGAAGGAATCGTGGAAGCGGCGGTCGATGACTTCGAGTTCTACGACGCGGCGCTCGCGCCCTCCGGCGCGTCCAAACCGCCGGGTCCGACGGCGCCGCGGTTGGCGATGAGCGCGCCGCGGCCGAACCCAGCCACGAGGAGCGCGAGCCTGACGCTCACGCTACCGGCGCCGGCGCGCGCGCGCGTCACGGTCTACGATCTTGCGGGGAAGAAGGTCCGCATGTTGCTCGAGGGAGATGCCGTCGCGGGGCCGACAACGCTCGTGTGGGACGGGAAGGACGCCCAAGGTCGGGAAGCCTCCAGCGGCGTGTACTGGATCCGCGCCCAGGCGGGCGGGCACGTCCTCGAGCGAAAGCTCGTGTGGGTGCGGTGACTTCGAGGCGGTACGCCCGCGCCCGGCCGGGCGCAGGCTAGAAGATGCTGAATTTGAAATACTTCTTCGGATTCTTCTCGATCTCCGCCATGAGCCGCTTCATCGAGGCCATCAGGGCCTTGGTGTCGTCGTAGAGCGTCGAGTCGGAGTAGAGCCTCCCGAACGTTCCATGCCCCGAAGCGATCGCACCTAGAATCGAATCGGCCCGCGCGGTGCTCGACGCGAGCTTCTGATGGAGCGTGGCGTCGTTCATGAGCTGTGCGATCGTCCCGGGACCGTGCTGCATTTTCTGCGCGAGGCTGTCGAGGGAGGCCGCCAGCGAGACGAGCTGGTCCGAGACCCGCGATTGGTTCACGTCGATCTTCGTCGCGAGCATGTTCGCGTTCCGGCTCAGCTCGACGAGCTGCTGATAGAGCCGCTCATCGCTCGCGAGCCGTCCGAGGGTCCCGCGTCCGCTTCCCAGCGCCCGGCCCGCGACGTTCAGGTTTCCAAGCAACACTTCGAGGCTGTCCGTGATCGACTGGACCTTCTTGAACGCGACCTGGGGATCCGTCGCCGCGGTGACCGCGATCTCCCGATCGTCCCGGATGATGGGTTGGTTCGGATCGCCTCCGTTCAGCTCCACGTAGAGCTCCGCCAGGAACCCCACGGACGTGATGCGGGCGGTCGCGCCGATGTGGAGCCGCTCGCGGGTTCCAGGTTTCACGCCCAGCTCCACGACCACGTTGTTTCCGCCTCTCTCGAGGGAGATGTCCCGGACGTGCCCCACCGGGACCCCGTTCAGCCGGACGGACGCTCCTTCCTCGAGGCCGCCGACACTCGAGAACGTGAGATCGATTTTCTCTTCACGCCCGAAGAACTTGAGGCTCCCGGACTGGAAGGTGGCCCACAAGAGAAGCCCGAACGCGACGAGCACCCAGAAGCCGATCTGAAGCCTCATGAATGGAACGCGGCCGGTTCGCTTCAAGGATTTCCCCCTGGCTGATGCTGCGGCCCCGGGCCGCCTACGCCGAGGCCGCGCGTGTCCATCCGCCGGGATGCCGCGGCGACGGCCTTTCGAAACGGCGCGAGAAACTCCCCGATGAACGCGTTGCTCGCCTCCGTCAGCTCCGCCGGGGTTCCTTCGAAGACGACCATCCCGCGATCGAGGACGGTGACGCGATTTCCCACCTTGAATGCATCGGCAATGTCGTGGGTGACCATGATCGAGGTCTTGCCCATGGTATCCCTCAGCTGGACGATCAGGTCGGTGATGCGCTCGGCGCTCTGGGGGTCGAGCCCGGTGGTCGGCTCATCGTAGAGCAGGACGTCGGGATTGCGGGCGGCGAGGGCGCGGGCGATCGCGACACGGCGTTGCATCCCGCCTGAAAGCTCGTCCGGCATCCGGTCCGCCAGGGCCGGGTCCAGTCCCACCTGCAGCAGGTAGGTTCGCACCGCCTCCTCGATCTCCACCTCGTCGTGCCCGTCCTCGAGCAGGGTATACCCGATGTTCTCCCCGACCGTCATCGAATCAAAGAGCGCCCCCTGTTGGAAGACCATCCCCATCCGCTTTCGGACTTCGCGCATCCGCTCCGGGGTGACCTGCGTAATATCCTCGCCGTCCACGACGATGCTCCCCGAGTCCGGCCGCCAAAGTCCGATCAGAAGGCGCAAGATGGTGCTCTTCCCGGAGCCCGAAGGCCCCAGGATGACCCTGGTCTGGCCCCGTTCCACGTTGAAAGAGACACGGGTCAGGATGGGGCGGTCGTCGATCGAGAAGCTGACGTCCCGGAACTCGATCATCGGGCTCACCAGCCCAGTACCCGGAAGATCAGCTTCGTGGAGATGAAGTCGGTGACCAAGATTCCCACCGAGGAAATCACGACCGATTGGGTCGTGGCCACGCCGACCCCCTTGGCGCCCCCCGCCGAGGTGAGACCCTTCCAGCAGGCGACCGTGGTGATGAGGACCGCGAAGAAAACCGGCTTGATCATCCCCACCAGGAGGTTGGTCGGCGTGAGATACTTCGCCACGCCGTTGTAGTAGGACTGGAACGTCACGTGGTAGCCCAGGCCGACGAAGCCCCCGCCGATCACGCTCAGCGCGTCTCCCACGACCGTGAGCACGGGGAGCGCGATCCAAAGCCCGATCATGCGTGGAGCGACGAGCCGCTTCAGCGGATCGGTCCCGAACGCGACCAGCGCGTCGATCTGATCGCTCGATTTCATCGCTCCCAGCTCCGCCGTGATTCCCGCGGACATCCGCGAAGCCACCACGATTCCGGTGAGCACCGGACCGAGGGCGCGCACGGACGAGATGACCATGAAATGGCCCAGCTCCGATTTCGCGCCGGTCTTCGCCAGCTCCCGCGCGAGCTGGATCGCGAGCGCCTGCCCGGCCACAAGCGCCGAGAACATCACGATGAACATGGATCCGATCATCGCGAAGTGGACCTGTTCCAGGATCTCGTGTTTGTAATAGGGAGGGAAAAAGGCGGAGCGGATCACCGAGACGCAGAACAGGGTCACATCCTGGACGGTTTCCAGGATGCGGCGGACTCGGTTGCCTACCGCAGCCAGAGCTTCCACGGCGACAGTATAGGACTTCGGATCGCGATCTGCTGGAATGAAAAAGGGCCCGCGATTCGACGGACCCGTGCGGACCCGGCTGCCTCGGGCGCTCAGGATTCCTTCGGCTTCGTGCGGAAGACCACATCCCAAACCGGCGAGCTGACGCCGAAGCCGTGGTTCGGGTTCTTGTAGTGGTGCCTCAGGTGATAACGCTTGAGGTACTTGAGAAACCCCCACCGCATGGAGAGGTGATGCTCCGCATAATGCAACATGTCGTACGCAAGATAGCCCGTGAGAAAGCCCGAGAACGCGGGCCCGCTCAAGCGGGGCAGACCGAGGATCGTCCCCACGGTCAGGCGGAACAGACCATAGAAGAGAAACGAGAGCGGGATGCTCAGGATGGGCGGCATCACCAGCCTGGTCTTGCACTGTGGCTGCTCGTGGTGCACGCCATGGATCAGATACCAGACGCGCTGGAGCCACGGTTGGCTCGGCTCGTAATGGAACACGAACCGATGAAGGAAATACTCGCTCAAGGACCAGACAAGAATCCCGGCCGCGTACGCCGCGAATACCAGAAACAACGCCGCCTTCGACCCGCCCTCTAGGATCGCCCGGATCAAGAAGAAGAGAACGACCGGCGCGAAGAGCAGCAAGACCACCGCGGGGTGGATGTGCGTGAAGAACTCCAGGAAATCGGACTTGAAGAGACGGATTGGTGTTTCGGCGTGATTGATGGGCAGGTTCGCGTACGTGGTCTTTGCCATGGCCTCCTTGCTCCTACAATGGCGCCTTGCGCCGTGTGTTCGGGCCGAAGGGGCGCAATTCTACGGAGTGGCGTCCTTCGAGTCAACGACGCCGAAAACCTGTATCATCGGCGCGTGCAAGGCTTGCCTAGCTTTAGAATTAACGAGATCTTCCTCTCGGTCCAGGGAGAGGGTTTGCACGTGGGGGAACGCACCGTTTTCGTGCGGTTCTACGGCTGTGTGCTCCGCTGCGTTTGGTGCGATCAGCCCGAGGCGCTCGCCCACACGGGCGTGGGCGAGTACGTCCACCTGAGCCCAGAAGAGGTTAGGGATCGGGTGCTCGCATATCCTTTTACGCGGCGGGTTTGCCTCACCGGCGGGGAACCCGTCATCGCGCCGACCCCGGGGCTCCTGTGGCTCGTTCGCGAGCTCAAGAATTCGGGCTATTGGGTCTCGATCGAGACGAGCGGCGCGCGCGTGGTCGAGGAGCTCTTCGACTGGATCGACTTCTGGACGGTGGCCCCCAAAGGAACAAGCGCCGAGACGTTCGAGGGGGATGTCGTGGAGGCGCAGGTGCCCACGCTCAGGCGATACCAGGCGCTTCCCGACTCGCGGCGGCAATTCAAATTCGTGATCCAGACCCGGGAGGACGTGGCGGATGCCGTGCGCATCCTGGACGAGCTCGAGTATCGCGGGGCGATCGTGCTGCAGCCGGAGCACGATCGCGGCGACGGACGCCGGGTCTTCGAATGGTGGCCCTGGGATCGCTATCCGGAGGCGCGCCTCATTCCGCAGACCCACAAGATCGTGGGGCTGCGCTGATGCGTGTCCGCCTGACGAAGGATTTCACCTTCGAGGCCGCGCACCTTCTCCCCAAGGCACCGGAGGGTCACAAGTGCCGGAGGCTCCACGGGCACTCCTTCCGGGTCGAGGTCACGGTCGAGGGAGAGGTGGACCCTGAGACCGGCTGGCTTATCGACTACGGGCTGATTCGCGACCGCGTGGAGCCGGTCCGGGCGCAGCTCGATCACTACTACTTGAACGAGGTGCCCGGGCTCTCGAACGCGACCTCCGAGAATCTCGCGAGGTGGATCTGGGAGAAGCTCAAACCCGCGCTCCCTTCGCTCACCGCGGTCACGATCCACGAGACCTGCGAAGCGCGGTGCCAGTATGAGGGGCGGTGAGGGTACGCGCGGCGGACGCCTTGGCGTGGCGCCGGGGGAAGGGCTAGGCTGCGCGGGGCGCGCCCTTCACCGTGCCGCGTGGAGCAGCCACCCCGCCACGCGGTCCGCGTCCTCCACGATCGATCCCACCGACACGCCGCGATACGCGCTTCCGGCGAGGTAGAGCCCGGGGAACGACCCCAGGCGCTTCATCGCCGCCGCGACCCGCTCGCGGTGCCCGAGCGTGTACTGCGGTATGGCGTTCTCCTGACGCTTGACCCACGTCTTGTCGGGTCCTCCCTTGAGCCCGATCGCGCGGTCCAGGGCCTGACAGGCGAGCCCGATGAGCTGCGCGTCCGGAAGCGTGACCAGGTCGGGGCGCTCGACGCCTCCCAGAATCGCCCGCACCAGGAAGAATCCCTTCGGCGCGCGTCCGGGAAAGAGGTTGGATTCGAAGACCGCGCCCAAGATCGAAAGGTCCTCGCCGGGCGCGACCAGGAATCCGTAGCCGTCGGGCTTCGACCGGAACGCCTCGTCGCGAAACGCGAGCGCGACCACCGTGACCCCGGTGCACGGGATCTCGCGCACAGCCTTCGCGGCTTCGATGTCAAGATCGCGTAGGAGGGCCGCGGCGTCGGGAGCCGGGGTCGCGACTACGACCGCGTCGAAGCTCCGCGACTCACCGCTCGCGAATCGAACGGTGAACGGGGTCGGAGCGGCATACTCGGGCACGCGGCTCAGCTGGAGCGCCGGCATCCCGAGCCTGAGCGAGGGACCGAGCGATTCCGCGAGCCTCTCCATGAGAGAGCCCATGCCGCGCGCGAGGGTCCAGAGCGTTCTCCGCTCTCGCCCGCCCCGGCGTCGCCCCTTCGCCATCGCGACAGCGAGCGAGCGGTGCTTCCGCTCCATCTCGCGCATCCGTGGAAACGCTGCATCCACCGAGAGCTTCTTCGAATCCCCCGCGTAGACCCCGCGGACGAAGGCGCCGAGCATGACGCGCGCGGCCTCCTCGCCGATGTGACGTGAGGCGAACGCGTGAACCGATTCCTCGCGGGGCACGCGCTCGGCCAGGAGCGGCTCGGCGAGAACGCGCAGGCGCCCTCCCGGCGTGAGCGCGGAGAATCCGACCACGGAGGCAGGCGCGCTTGGAACGAGGTGGAGGCGCCCCCTCGAGAAGATGTAACGCCGCGCCGCGTCCGCCGACGCCTCGAGGCGTTCCCCATCCAGGCCCAGCTCCGTGATGAGCGAGCGGGCCGGACCCGGGCCGGTTTGAAAGGCGTCGGCCGCCCACTCGATCAAGAACCCGCCCGCCTCGGTGCTCTGGATGCGTCCGCCGGCGCGCGGCCCCGCTTCGAAGACCTCGAGCTCGAGGGGAGCGCCGCCGCGCGAAGTCTCGCGCCTCAGGGCATGCGCCACCGTAAGCCCGGCGATCCCGGCTCCGAGGATCGCGACCCGCATCAGCCTAGCTTGGGCTCGACCAGATCGGCGAGCGCGTCGAGGAACGGGGGGAAGTCGTTCAGCGATTCCACCCGCCGGAAGTTTGAAATGCCGAGCGCTCGGGCCTGATCGGCATAGAGCATGTCGATCTCGTACAGGGTTTCGATGTGGTCCGAGACGAAGCTGATCGGCAGCACGAGAACGTCCTTCACGCCGGTGCGCGCCAGCGCGCGAATCACCTCATCGGTGCTCGGGCCGATCCATTCCACCGGGCCCACGCGGCTCTGGTATCCGAGCACGTGCGGAAGCTCCGGCAAGCGAGCGAGGACGCCTTCCATCGTGATCCGGACGTGCTCGCAGTAGAGATCGCCTGCCTCGATGAAATGCTTCGGCAATCCGTGCGCGCTCACAAGGAGCGTGGGGCGGGCGGCCGGCGCGAATCGCGCGAGCGCCTCTTGGACCCGGAGCGCCCAGGCGTTCAGGTAGCCCGGGTGGTCGTACCACGTGTCGATGCGGTCGAGCGGCTGCTTCGTACCCCGCCGCTTCATCACCCGCAGAAGCTCTCCAACGCTCGAACCGGTCGTCGCCATCGAGTAGTGCGGATAGAGCGTTAGCGCCACGAGCCGCCCCACTCCGGCGCGCTCCAGCTCCACCAGAGCTTCCTCGGTCGAGGGATTCCAGTATCGCATCGCCATGGCAAAGGCGACGTCGTGCCCTCGCTCGCGAAGCCTCTCGACGATGCCGCGTCCCTGGAGCGTGGTCCACCGGACGATCGGAGAACCCCCTCCGATCCTGGCGTAGTTCTCCCGCACCTCTTGTGTGCGCTTCCGCGCGATCACGCGGCCGATGAAGGCCTGGCCGATCGCGCCTCCCGGAAGGCAGATGATCTCACGATCGGTGAAGAGCCGCGTGAGGAACGGGCGCACCGCGTCGAGCGTGTCGGGGCCGCCCAGGTTGAGCAGAAGAATCCCCGTCTTCAGACCGTGCGCGAGAAAATCGGCTTCTCGCCCTCGTGGCGTTTCAGATAGGCGTCGAAAGCCATACAGATGTTCCGCACGAAAAGCCGGCCCGGGCCGGCGACCTCGATCGCGTCCGGCGTGCGGGTCACGAACCCGTTCGAGCCCGGCCCCTCGTCCAGCTCGAGGAGCGATTCTCTGAAGTAGGACGCGAAGTCGATCCCGTGCGCGCGCTCGACTGCCCGGACATCCAGGTAGAAGTTGCACATGAGGCTCTGGATCACGTCGCGACGGATCTCGTCGTCTTTGCTCCGCTCGAACCCCCGCTCGATCGGCGGCCGGCCCCGGTCTAGGGCCTCCTTGTAACGATTGAGCTTCTTGGTGTTCTGCGCGAAGGCGCCGCCCAGGTCGCCGATGGCCGAGACGCCGAACCCCACAAAGTCCTTGGCGGGATGGGTCGTGTATCCCATGAAATTCCGATAGAGGGTGCGCTCGCGAGCCGCCCGGGCCAGGGAATCGGTTTCGAGCGCGAAGTGATCCATCCCGATCTGCTGGTATCCAGCGCCGGTGAAAAGCTCGTGCGCGATGCCGAAGAGCTCGAGCTTCACCTCGCGCTGGGGAAGATCCTCCAGGTGGATCGCCTTCTGATGGGCCTTGATCCAGGGCACGAAGGCGTAGGAATAAACCGCCACACGGTCCGGCCGCAGCTCCAACGCGAGCTGGATCGTCTTGCGGAATGATGCCGGGGTCTGCTGCGGCAGCCCGTAGATGAAGTCGAAGTTGATCGATTCGATCCCGAGACCGCGCAGGTGTTCGTGAAGGTCCTTCGTCTGGTTGAACGTCTGATACCGATTCACCGCCGCCTGGACGTCCGAATCGAAGTCCTGGACTCCCATGGAGATCCGGTTGAAGCCCAGGCGCTTGAGGAGCTCCGCCTGCCGGTGGGTCGTCACGCGTGGATCGACCTCGACCGCGATCTCGGCGCCCGGCTCGAACGTGAATCGGTCCGCGAAGGATTTCCAAACGCGCTCCATCTCCTCGAGCGAGAGATAGGTGGGCGTGCCGCCGCCCCAGTGGTACTGGACGAGGCGGGTGCGCCTCCCGAGCCGCGTTGAGACCAGCGCCACTTCGCGCTCCAAGTCCGCAATGTAGCCGGCGGCGACCCCCGGCCTCTGCGTGATGATCACGTTACAGCCGCAGAAGCTGCACCGCTCACGGCAAAAAGGAAGGTGGACGTAGACCGAGAGCGGCTGCTCCGGGTTGGAGGCCGCCTGGTCGAGCTTCTCGAAGTATCGCTCCGGCGTGAAGCCCTCGTGGAACTCGACCGCCGTGGGATACGAGGTGTAGCGAGGGCCGGCGCGGTCGTACTTGGCGAGGAGGTCCGCGGTGACGGAGGCGATCGACGGGTTCACAGGACTCTCCGCGCCGCATCCCGATGACGCCTCACCGTGCTCACGAGGAGGGCGACGTTCTCGACGGGGGTTTCGGGGTAGATGCCGTGCCCGAGGTTGAAGATGAAGCCGGGGCGTCCGCCGTTCTCTCGCAGGACCGCCTCGGCGCGCGTCACGACCTGCTCGGGAGAGCCCACGAGGACGGCGGGGTCGAGATTTCCCTGGACGCTCCGGGAGCCTCCCAAGATCGCTCGCGCCTGGCTCAAGGAAACGCGGTAATCCAGGCCGATCACGTCGGCGTGAATGGCGCGCATCGCGTCGAGCTGCCCGTTCGAGGAAGCCAGCGCGAAATAGATCGTCGGGGCGTTTTTCGGCATCGCGCGGAGGACGCGGTCCGCGGGCGCCGCGGCCGAGCGGGTGAATTCCGCGGGCGGAAGCCAACCGGCCTGGGTGTCGAAAAGCATCACCGCGTCCACACCCGCGGCGATCTGTTCCTTCAAGTAGTCGATGGTCGCGTCGGCGAGCAGGTCCAGCAGCTCGGCGAATCCCGCCGGATCCCGGGAGACGAAGCTGCGCGTGAGCACGAGGTCCTTCGACCCGTTCGCGTCGATGAGGTAGGACGCGAGCGTGAAGGGCGCGCCGGCGAAACCGATCAGCGGGACCCGCCCCTGGAGGCGCTCCTTCACCGCCTTGATGACGGGACGGAGGTGCGGCATCGAGGAAGGGCCGCGCCACTCGAGCGTCGCGATGTCGCGACGCTGGCTGATGCGGGTGCCCATCTTCGGCCCGGGGTCGAACTCGATCGGAACGCCCATGGCCATGAGAGGGATCAGGATGTCCGAGAAGAGAATCGCGGCGTCGAAGGCGAAGCGTTCGATCGGCTGCGCGGTCACCTCCGCGCACAATTCTGGCGTGCGGCAGATCTCGAGGAAGGCGTGCTTCTCACGGATCGCGCGGTACTCGGGCAGGTAGCGGCCGGCCTGCCGCATGATCCAGATCGGCGTCTCCGAGACGGGCTCGTTCCTGCAGGCGCGCAGAAACGAGTACGCCGGGGCTAAGGATGGTCCTTGGGGCATGAGAGTCCCTCGATGGCCTCATCGGCCGCCTCGAGCGTGCGATCGAGCTCCGTCTCCCGGTGCGCGTCCGAGAGAAACGCGCTCTCCCAGGCCGACGGCGGAAGAAAAATCCCGCGCTCGAGCATCGATCGGAAAAATTGTGCGTACTCCTCCTTGGAAGCGCGGCGCGCATCTTCCACGGAGGAGACCGGGTCCACGCCGAAAAAGATGGTCCACATCGATCCGATCGCGTTGACGACGCCGCGGACCTTCCGACGGGTCAGGATCTCCTGGAGCCCCGCGGCGAGAAGCGTTGTGCGCGCTTCGACACGGCGGAAGATCGCCGGATCGCTCTCCAGGTGGGCGAGCGTCGCGTTCCCCGCGGACATCGCGAGCGGGTTCCCGGAATAGGTTCCCGCCTGGTAGACGGGGCCCTCCGGGGCGACGAGCTTCATGAGATCGGCGCGCCCGCCGAAGGCGGCGACGGGAAGCCCCCCGCCGATCACTTTCCCCAGCGCGACGAGATCGGGGGTGACCCCGTAGCGCTCGGCCGCGCCGCCTCGGGCGACGCGGAAGCCCGACATGACCTCGTCGAACACGAGCAGGGCGCCGTGGTGGTCACAGAGGCCCCTGAGCCCCCCGAGAAAGCCGGGTTTCGGCGGGATCACGCCCATGTTTCCCACGACCGGCTCCACGAGGACCGCCGCGATCCGCTCCGGCTCGCGCGCGAACGCCCTTTCCACCGAGTCCAGGTCGTTGAAAATGGCGACCCGCGTTTCCGCGGCCACCGACGCGGGGACACCGGCCGAGTCGGGCACGCCGAACGTCGTGAGTCCCGAGCCGCCCCGTATGAGAAACGCGTCCGCGTGTCCATGATAGGCGCCATCGAATTTGATGAACCCCTCCCGCCGGGTCGCCGCGCGCGCCACGCGAATCGCCGCCATCGTCGCTTCGGTTCCGGTCGAGACGAAGCGCAGGCGCTCGGCGGCCGGATAGAAACGCCGCACCCGCTCGGCAAGCTCGATTTCGAGCTGGGTCGATAGGCCGTAGAGCACGCCGTTCCGAACCTGCCGCTCGACGACCGGGACCACGGCCGGGTGCGCGTGTCCCAGGAGGAGGGGTCCCCAGCCGAGGACGTAGTCCAGAAGCTCGTTCCCGTCCGCGTCTTTGAGATAGGCGCCCTGGGCCGAAGCGATGATCCGCGGCCTGCCTCCGACGGCGAGAAACGCGCGAACGGGGGAGTTCACCCCGCCGGGAAACAATCCCAGCGCGCGCTCGTGGAGCGTGTCGCTCTTCCTCGTCGCCGGCAGGGCGCGGGTCTCCTTCATCGCGGGGCTCCGTTCATCTCTTGCTCCCACCCAGAACCGGCGCGATCTCTTCCGCAAAGTACGTGATGATGATGTCGGCGCCCGCTCGGCGGATCGCGGTGAGCGACTCGAGCGCGACGCGCTCGCCGTCGAGCCAGCCCAGCTGGGCGGCCGCCTTGACCATCGCGAATTCGCCCGAAACGTTGTACGCCACGACCGGAACCTGGAAGCGGTCCTTCACGCGGCGGATCACGTCGAGGTAGGGAAGCGCGGGCTTCACCATCACCGCGTCCGCGCCCTCCTCGAGGTCGAGGGCGACCTCTCGGAGCGCCTCGTCCGAATTCGCCGGATCCATCTGGTAGCCGCGACGATCTCCGAACCGCGGCGCTGATTCCGCCGCTTCCCGGAAGGGTCCGTAGAATCCGCTGGCGTACTTCGCGGAGTAGGCGACGATGGGCGTATCCGCATGACCGGCGCCGTCGAGCGCCTTTCGGATCGCGCCGACCCGGCCGTCCATCATGTCGCTGGGCGCCACGATGTCCGCGCCCGCCGCGGCGTAGGTGACCGCAGCGCGCGCCAGGAGGGGAAGCGTGCGGTCGTTGTCGACTTGACCGTCCCTCACGACGCCGCAGTGGCCGTGATCGGTGTACTCGCACAGGCAGACGTCGGCCCAGAGCAAGATCTCGGGCGCCTCCGACTTGATCGCGCGGAATGCGCGCGGGACGATCCCGTCGGGATCGTAGGCCTCGCGTCCTTCGGCATCCTTCGCCGCGGGTATCCCGAAGAGGATGAGGCCGCCCACGCCGAGAGAGGCGAGCTTTTTCGCCTTGTCCACCGCGTGGTCTATGGAGATCTGGGCATGTCCCGGCATGGAGGCGATCGGCCGCTTCACCCGCTCTCCATGACAGACGAAGAGCGGCGCCACGAGGTTTCGCGGGGTGAGCGAGGTCTCGCGCACGAGCTGGCGGAGCGCCTCGGTGCCGCGAAGACGGCGCATGCGCGTCGCGGGGAAGCTCACCTCGGTCCTCCGGAGAGGCTCTGGAGCGCCTCGAGCGCATAGCGGTCGAAGGGGACCACGCCCTCAGGATGGAGTACCCGTCGGTAGCCGCGCTCCTCGAGCGCCTGCGCCGTCGTCGCCCCCCGCGCGATTGCCGTGGCGCTCTCGCGCAGCCTTTTCCGCGCCCCGGCCGAGAGGAGCCGCTCGAGCGCATCCACCCCCGAGGGGCTGAAGAAGGCCGCCGCGACCGCCCCGGCCTCCTTGAGCGCCGCCTCGAGCCCGTCGACGTCGGCATCGAGGAATCGCGTGCGGTACACCTCGAGGAGCTCCACGTCGATGCCCCCGCCCCGGAGGCCGTCCGAAAGATCGGGAAGGGAGCGGTCGCCGTGAAGAAAGACGACGCGTTTCACACCGTCCCCTGCGGCCCGCCGCGCGATGAACCGCGCCAGCCCCGAGGCACCCGCACTCTCACTTGGGGTGAGGGGCCTCAGGCCGCCCAGCTGCTGGATCGGTGCAGCGCTCTCTTCTCCGACCGCGTACATGGGGACGCGCGCGAGCTTCTCGCGATGGCGCGGGAACGCCGCGCGCGCGAGCGAGTCCGCCGCGCGCCGGCTGGTCCAAGCGAGCGCGGTCGCATCGGGCATCGCCGCGATCAAATCGGCGAGCGACCTGGAATCCGCTCCCGGTTCGGTCGCGAGGAGCGCTACCCGGACCACTTCGAATCCCATGGCGGATGCCTCCAAGGCAAGCCGGTCGTCCGTCGGGTCCATGCGGCTGAGGAAGAACATCGGGCTCACGGAAACCTCTCCATGCTGCGCACCTCATCGAGAATCGGACGCGCTCCCTGCCCCAGCATGGCGATCGCGAGCGCACGCCCCAGATCCGCGGGGGCACCGAGCGGTCCCGAGGCGCTCATCCGCACCGACGGCCTGCCGTCCGGATGCCCGACATAGGCCGTCAATTCAAGGGTGCCGTTCTTGGCGCGCGCCCGAGCCCCCACCGGGATCAGGCAGCCGCCGCCGAGCCCCTCCAGCAACGCGCGCTCGGCCGTGGCCTCGGCCGCCGCGTCGTCGTCGTTCAGCCGCTCGATGGCCGCCGCGGTCGTCCCGTCCCCCGCGCGGATTTGGATCGCGAGGATGCCTTGCCCCGGCGCGGGGAGCATCACCGAATCCTCGAGCATCTGGGTGGCTCGGTCGACGAGCTTCAAGCGGTGAAGCCCTGCGGCCGCGACGATGATCCCGTCCAGGTGGCCCCCCTCGAGCCGCGCCAGGCGCGTCGGCACGTTGCCCCGCAGGTCCTGAACGCGGAGGTCGGGTCGATGGGCGAGGATCTGCGAGCGCCGCCTCAGGGACGAGGTTCCTATGGACGCTCCCGAGCGCAGCCGCTCCAGGGGAAGATCCTCACGGCTCACGAGCGCGTCTCTCGGATCGTCCCGGGCGAGCATGGCCCCCAGTTTCAAACCGGGCCGCTCGCCGGTGGGAAGATCCTTGAGGGAGTGCACCGCGATATCGATCTCGTTCCGGAGCAACGCCTCCTCGATTTCCTTGGTGAAAACACCCTTGCCACCGATCCGAGCCAGGGCGGCATTCGGCTGGAGATCGCCCAACGTCTTGATGATGACGAGCCGGTGTTCCCTGGGGTCGCCCGGGAGGGACGCGCGCACCTGCTCGCTCTGCGCGAGCGCGAGCGCGCTACCGCGGGTCCCGATCCTCATTCGGTTCCTCCTCGCGGCCGATTCCGAAAAGCTCGCGCACGGCGTCGATCCGCCGGAGCCCCTGGCCGCCGTCCTCGCCGGCTCGGTTCAGCCGAGTGGTGGGGCGGTGGAGCAGCTTCTGCACGATCGCGCGGGTCAGCGACTCGAGCGCGGGGTGATCCTCGGGGCGGAAGCGCCCGCGATGGCGCTCCAGCTCCTCCTGCGCGATCCGCTCGAAGTGGCCCCGGAACGCGGTGACCGTCGGCTTCAGCTCGAGCGAGCCGTACCAGCGCATGAACCGGCGTACTTCGTCGTCGATGATCGTCTCCACCTTGGGGACCTCGGCGCGGCGCTGTTCCAAGCTCTGGGCGACGATCGCGGCCAAGGCGTCCAGGTCGTGCAGGAAGACGTTGGGGAGCCTGGCCGCCAGCGGGTCGACATCGCGTGGCACGGCCAGATCCAGCAGGAGGAGGGGGCGGTTTTTTCGAATCTTCATGGCGGCCCGAACCGCGGCCTCCATGACGATGAAGCCCGGGGCCGCGGTCGCGCAGACGACGATATCCGCCCCCGGGAGAACCACCGGGATCGCTTCGAGGCTCACGACGCGCGCGGCCGCGTGAGCCGCCATCGATTCGGCGCGCCCGCGGTTGCGCGCCGCGATGGTGAACTGTCCCACGCCCGCGTCCACCAGGTGGCACATCGCGAGCCCGGCCATCTCACCCGATCCGATGACGAGCGCCCGCTTTGTGCCGAGGTGCCCGAGCACCTTCGCGGCCAGATTCACGGCGGCGTACACGGACGAGATGGGACCACGCCCGATCCCCGTTTCGGTCCGGGCGCGTTTCGCGCAGCGAAGCGCGGCGTCGAGGAGCCGCTCGGTGACCGGCCCCGAGCCGCCGGAACGCGCGGCCAGGGTGAGCGCGTCTTTGACCTGACCCACGATCTGGGGCTCCCCAAGAACCTGGGAATTGAGCCCGCACGCGACCCGGAAGAGATGCCGCACCGAGTCGGGCTCGCGGTAGGCGTAGAGCCTGTGCCCCCTCGCGCCCAGATCCATGCCCTTGATCTCGCGCAGGAGGTCGTTCACGAAGAGGGGAAGATCCGCCACCGCGGCGCCCCGCGCGTAGACCTCCGTGCGGTTGCACGTGGAAAGGATCATCGCCTCTTCCGCGCCCGCGCGATCGCGCAATACATGGATCGCGCGCCCGACTTCCTCCTCGTTCATGACGAGCGCGTCGCGGATCTCGAGCGGCGAGGTCTCGTGGTTGAGACCGACGCACAGGAAATCGAGCGAAGCTTCGGTTGCCTTTGCCAAAGGCGCTCCCCTAGCGGAAGGAGTGGAAGGAGTGGAAGAAGAGATCCACCGCGACCCGCGACAGGAGCAGCGTGGTGAATCCGATGAGCGACATGTAGATCGCGCGTGGTCCTCGCCAGCCGAAGCGGTGATAGGCCAGGACCGAGAACGCGAAAATGCACCACACGAAAAGCGTGAGCCAGATCTTCGGATCGAAGAGGGATCCGGTCCCCGAGCGCTGGAGCCAGCCCACGCCCAGTGCGATCGCCAGCGTGAGAAGCACAAGCCCCCCTCCCGCCGCGCGGATGTTCATCTGCCCGAGCGCTTCGAGCGGCGGCATACGGCGGAAGAAAAAGGAGAAGCGGTTCGCCTTGATGTCCCGATAGAGGATCAAGAAGAGGACGCCGTAAATCGCGGAAACCGCGAAGGCGCTGTATCCCAGGACCGCGGTCAGCGTGTGAAGCTCGAACCAAAACGGCCGGAGCGGGACCGGGTCCGGGGTGGTCTGGGTCCCGTACGCCGAGGAGACGATCTGGATCAGAAAGACGAAGGGCAGGACGAAGACGCCGGTCGTCCTGATTCCCTCCCGCGCCTCGACGTAGAGATAGACGACCGCCATCGAAAGCCCCGTGGCGGAGAGGAAGTCATAGACCGACGCGAGCGGCAAGTGCCCCTCGAGCACGCCTCGGACCGAGAGGTAGAGAATATGCACGAGAACTGCCGCGCGGAGCGCGAACGGACCCAAGCGGCCTCCCGCGCCGCCCTCGTGCGCGTAGGCGCGCGCGTAGGCCGCGACCGAGAGCGCGTAAAGCACTGGCAGCAGGGTTGTTAAGAGAGGGAGCAGGGATTGCATGTGTGGATGCCCGGCCTCCTCGACCGGTCCTTCATTGTCGCCCGGACGCGCCCGGGTTTCAAGGGGGCGGGACGTCGAGGGGCGGTCTAGAACCAGTCCGCGTTGGGCGGCTTCTTCCCGAGGAGCCTCAGGACCACCTGTAATTGGCCCTGATGGCGCAGCTCGTGCGTGAAAACGTGGGTCAAGATCTCCTCGACGGTCAGACGGATGCTGCTCCCGTCGGCGCCTTTGACCTCGCGGGTCTCGTCCAGCTTCCCCGGCATGTATTCCGCGAGCACCGCGCGCGTCTCGCCAGCCACCTCGTTACCCCGGGCGCGGGTCAAGGAGGGCGTGGCGTAGAGTCGCTGGATCTCGGCGTCGCCAACCGAGGCGTACTTCTTGCCCAAGATGTCCTCGAGCATCCACGATCTTTCGACCTCGATGATGTGGGCGAAAATCTTTTGCATGGACCGCCAGGAGAATTCGAACTCCCGCTTCCACTCCTCGGGGGTAACCTTCTCGGCGGCACCCAGGAGCGTGCGCCGCGCCTTCCACGTCTCCTCGAAGTAGTTACTCAGATCCATTCGCGCTCCTAAAGGCGGTCGAAGCTGGTGAGGCAGCGGTTTCCGAAGGTGAACGAGTTGATCGCGACGCCCGGATCGGTCGCGAACAGGCGAAGCTCGTGTTGCCCCGTGTCCTCCCCCTGAATCGCGTAGTACATTCGCCCCTCGCGGACGTCGATGTAGGTTCGTCCGCGCGCGTCCGCCTTGACGTCGACGCCCCGGCGGGCGCCCGGCACCGGCTGCCCGTCGCGGGTTAAGTATACGCGCGATGCGGCTCCTCCACGTTTCGGGTTCATGACCACGTACACCTCGCGGGCGAGATAGGACATGCCTACGTAGTCTTTGAGATCCGTGGTGCTCCGAGCATGCTCGAAGTCGTCGGGGTTGTTCTTCCAGAGGCCGTGCGCGAAAAAGCCCCGTTTCACGGGGCGCGGCCCGCTCGCGTACCGAACCGACTTCCCGGGCTGGAAACCTTCAGGGTTGGCGATTTCCCCTCCCCAGCGCGATCCACGGGAGGTGCCGACATACGTCTCCTCCGACATGCTCCCGCATCGCGTCGGGTCGAAGTCGTTGGAATCCGGGGGGATCACCCATGCGGCGGGGAAGGTAACTTTGGGATTCGTCTTCCTCAATTCTTCGCGGATCTGCCGCTCCAGCTCCCCGTAGGCACCCTCGCCCGCGTGGTGGCGTGAGATGATGCCCCTCGAATCGATCAGGAACTTGTTCGGCCACGAGTTGCTGTCGTAGGCGCGCCAGATGGAGAAATCGCTGTCCACCACAACGGGCCAGGGGATGCGCTGCCGACTGGTTCCGATCGAGACGTTTTCAGCCTTGTAGGCGAAATCGAATTCGGGCGCGTGAACACCTATGATCTCGAAGCCGTAGGGTTTGTACCGCGAGTACATGCGTTTGAGCGCGGGAAGGGTTCGGATGCAGTTGATGCAGGTGTACTCCCAAAAATCGACCAGCACGACCTTGCCCTTCAGTTCCTGCTTGAGCGAGAGCGGGCGCGTGTTGATCCAGACGTGGTTTCCGGCGAAGTCGGGCGCGGGAGTGCCCGGGGTCAGCTCGGCCCCGGTGCGCGGAGACGCCGCGAATGAAATGACCACAGCGCCAAGCGCCGCGAATAGGATGCTTCGTTTCGTCACGGGACCTCCGGGGGGATGTGCATTGCGGCAGCGAACTTGGTTGGGAGTATACGCGGGCGAGGAGCCCTTGTGACGAAACCCGCACGGCGGCGACCCCCTCCCCAGGCCATTCAAGCGGCGGCCTCGGCACGGAGCGAGGGCCCCGCGCTCATCTCACGCGACGTGATTGCGTGCGAGCGATGCCCGCGGCTCCGCGCCTACTGCGCCGGAATCGCACGGGAGAAGCGCAAGGCACACCGGGAGGAGGAGTACTGGGGCAAGCCGGTGCCGGGGTTCGGCGATCCCGAAGCGTGGCTCCTCATCGTCGGGCTCGCGCCGGGGGCCCACGGGTCGAATCGCACCGGCAGGATGTTCACCGGGGATCGCTCGGGAGAATGGCTCTACGGAGAACTGTATCGCCAAGGGCTCGCCGGCTCGCCGCACTCCCGTCACGCGGACGACGGCCTCGCCCTGCGCGGCGTTTACATCACGGCGGCCGCCCGCTGCGCGCCGCCCGGGAACAAGCCCACTTCGGAAGAGCTGAACAACTGCCGTGAATACCTGGTCCGCGAAATGATGGCCCTTCGAAACGTGCGGATCCGGCTCGCGCTCGGGCGGATCGCGTTCGACGCGATCTTGAAAGCCCGGCGCGAGCTGGGACGGACCGAGCTCAAACCCCGGCCCGAGTTCGCGCACGCGGCCTCTAGGTCCCTGCCGGAGGGCGGCTTCCTTCTCTCCTCCTACCACCCGAGCCAGCAGAACACGAGCACGGGCAAGCTCACGGCCGCGATGTGGCGCGCCGTTTTCGAGAAGGCGCGGGCGCTGGCGGGCACCGGATCGGTTCGCGTATAGTCGGCGCGTGACGGTTCTCTTTCTCTGCCGGCAGAACGCCGGCCGCAGCCAGATGGCCCACGCCTTCTTCGAGAGCCTGGCGCCGGATCACGCCGCACTCTCGGGGGGATCCGAGCCTGCCGCCTCGGTGCATCCATCGGTCGTTTCGGCCATGCGGGAGGTCGCGATCGATCTCTCGGGCCGGATCCCTCGCCGCGTGGACCGGGCGATGCTCGAGCGCGCCGACCTCGTCATCTCGATGGGCTGCGACGATCCGGCGGTCTGCGACGATCCGGGTCGAAAGGTCGAGGATTGGGCCATAGAAGATCCGGCGAAGAAACCGATCGAGGACGTGCGGCGAATCCGCGATCAGGTCCGAGCGCGCGTGGAAGCGCTCGTCGCGAGGCTTCGGGCAGGCGAGGGCGCGCCGCCGGCCGGGCGCCCGGCGAGGTAGTCCCGTGCGCGCCATCGTGCTCCGCCGTCCGGGCCCGCCGTCGAACCTTCGCGTCGAAGAGATCCCCGACCCGGTCGCGCGTCCCGGTGAGATCCTGATCCAGGTCAGGGCCGCCGGCGTGAATTTCGCCGACGTCCTCGCGCGCCAAGGTCTCTACCCGGACGCGCCGGAGCGCCCGTTCGTCCCCGGGTTCGAGACGGGCGGCGAAGTGCTGGCGCTCGGTGAGGGCGTGAACGGGTTCCGGGTGGGCCAGCGCGTGCTCGCGTATCACCGGTCGGGCGGTTACGCGGAACGGGTGGCCGTCCCCGCCGCCAACGTGCACGCGATTCCGGATTCCCTCGGCACGCAATCGGCCGTCGTGCTCCCACTCAACTACGGGACCGCCTACGTGGCGCTCTACCGGACCGGCCCGGTGGAGCCCGGGATGCGGCTCTTCCTCCACGCGGCCGCGGGCGGCGTCGGGCTCGCCGCGATCGACCTCGCGCGCCGCGTGGGGCTCGAGATCGTCGGAGCCGCGAGCTCCCACTTCAAGCGCGAGCGCCTCCAGAGCGAGGGCGTGAAGCACGTCGTGGATTCGAGGCGGGTTCACGTGGACCGGGTCGCGCGCACCCTCTACGGCAGGAATGGCGGGTTCGACATCATCGTCGACTCGGTGGGCGGGCGTTCGATCGGGCAAGGCGTTCGCGCGCTTCGGCCCGGCGGAAGGCTCGTGAGCTGCGGGGTTGCGAGCATTTCGAAGCGGGGCATTCTGGGCGCGCTCGGGCTCCTGTTCTCGACGCCCAAGATCGATCCGCTCCAAATGCTGCGCAGAAGCCGTGGGTTCTACGGCCTCAATCTCGCGCGGCTGATGGGCGATCCGGCGCTCGTGCGTGAAGTGCTCGGCGAGCTGATCCGCCTTGCGGAGGCGAAGGAAATCCACCCGGAACCGGGACGCGTCCTGCAACTCGAGGAGGTCGCCACGGCGCATCATCTCCTCGAGAGGCGGCGCAACGTCGGGAAGATCGTGCTGCGTGTCTAGATAGCTACCGGCTCGCCACGGGCGTGACGAGCCGCTTCAAGTCCGAGAGGACCTCCGGCCAGCCCAGGGCATAATTCCTCCGCGCGTCCGGCCCGCGTCCCGCATCGATGCGCTCGAATCCCGAGTGCGAGATCATGAGCGACGTGCCGTCCTGCTCCGGCTCGAGCGCGAAGAGCACCTCGGTCGGCGCCCCCCAGCCCTCGCCGATCCATTCCCAGGAGAGCCTGAGCTTCGATTCCGCCACGATCTCCTGAACAAACCCCTGCTCGATGACATCCTGCCCGCGATAGCGCGACCGGAATCGGAAGGCGCCCCCCGCCTGCGCCTCGAACTGCTCCACATTGGCGACCCACTTGGAGAGCCCCGAAGGAGTCGACAGAACCGGCCAGAGGTCCGCTGCCGTGCGAGGCAAGACAGCGCGCATCGTGACCGGATGAGTTCCTCCCCATTCAGGGGAGGGGAGCTTCTCGTCGGCGAGTCTCTTGAGCGCGTCGAGAGACTCCCGCCAGAAGAGCCTGGCGTGGTCGCGCTCCTCGCGGCTGCGGAGGCTGTCGTGCGTGACCGTCAGTCTCGAGCCGGGACCGTCCCCCGTCAGCCGCCACGTCACGTGGCTCTCCGGGTCGAAGTCGAATAGCCGCCACGCGAACTCGAGCCTCACGGGGGGAACGGCCGAGATCACGCGCCCGCGAAAGACGTCGCCGTTCCACGTCTTGAGTGTGAGGGGGCCCTCGCGGGCAAGGTTGAGCTCCGCCGCGCCGATCCAACCCGCGAGTCCATCGGGAACCGTGAGGCAGGGCCATATCGCGGATACCGGCGACTGGAACGAGCGGAAGTGGGTGAACGCGGTGGGTTCCATGGGGGGCATCGTAGCCCATGGGACGGTGGCTCGAACATGGCCCGTGATCGCATCAAGCAAATAATCACGGGACCCGCTTGACTTTCACCTTTTATTCACCTATACTGTTGTTTCGGTTCGCAGGGCGCGCATCGCGTACCGCCTGGCGAACAGGGGGTCCCGGACGGCTGCTAACAGGGCGCCATGCGGCCGCCCCGGGGCGCCCACCTTGCGGGTCACGCTACGGCGCCGCCGCGCCATCGCCATCGCTGGGGGCGCGCGGGGCCACGGGGGAAACCTCATGCTCACGCCGCGCCAGTATGCGGCCTATGAATTCATCGCCGGATTCCTCGAGCGTTGGGGGTTCGCCCCATCCTACGAGGAGATCCGCCGCCATTTAGGGCTTCGATCGCTCAACGCGGTGGCGAAGCTGATCGCGCAGCTCCGCCGCCGGGGCGCTTTGGCTCCCTCTCCCTTGAATGCCAAGCGGAGCCTCACCCCTCTGGCGTGGGGAAGGGCGCGCTCGGGGCGCGTCGGCCGGCCCGTGCGAGGGGCGGAGCGCGCCGCCGCGACAATTCCGCTTCTCGGTGTGGTCGCAGCGGGAGAACCCATCGAGGCGATTGAGAACCCCGAGCCGGTCGAGGTGCCGCCATCCCTCCTGGGTCCCGGGGAGCGCTACGCGCTGCGTGTGCGCGGGGACTCGATGATCGAGGACGGAATCCACGACGGGGATCTCATCGTCGTGCGCCGCGCGCTCGAGGCGGACGACGGCCGCACCGTCGTCGCCGTCGTGGACGGCGAGGCTACGCTCAAGCGCTTCTACCGCCACGGCGCCCAGGTCGAGCTTCGCGCCGCGAACGCCGCGCTTCGGCCGATGCAATTCCCGGCCTCGCGAGTCCAGATCCGCGGCATCCTGATCGGGCTCCTGCGCCGCTATTCCTGAGGCAGCGGCCCGCCGTTCTTGCCATGGAACGCACGATTCTCCACGTCGCGATCGACTCGTTTCCCATCCAAGCGGAGCGGCTCCGCTGCCCGAAGCTCGCGGGCCGCCCGCTCGCGCTCGTTCCGAGCGAGTCTCCGCGACCGCACGTCATCATGCCCTCGCGCGAGGCGTGCGAGGCGGGGGTCACGCGGGGGACGCCGCTCGTGCTGGCGCGGCGCCTGTGCCGGGATCTTGTCGCGCTCCCGATCGACCGCGCCTATTACGGCGGGATCGGGGAGTCGATCTTCGGGCGCCTGGCTCCATTCGCGCCCGTTGTCGAACCCGCGGGCGGACCGGGGAGCGGCTCGTCGGAAAGCGGCCGCTTCTTTCTCGACCTGACCGGGGTCGCGCGCACCCATTCCGAAGCGCGGGACCGCGCCGCGCGCGCAGGAAGCGACGTGGAATCCTCCTTCGGGCTCCATCCGACCCTCGGCGTGGCGGTGAACAAGCTCGTGAGCCGGGTCGCGGCACAAGTCGTGGCGCCCGACGGGGATCTCGTCGATGTTTCCGCCGGAAGCGAGGCATCGTTTCTGGCCCCGCTTTCCGTCCACATGCTCCCCGCGGCGCGGGGAGCCGAGGTGGCGCCACGGCTCGATCTTCTCAGCGTCCGCTTCGTCCGTGAGGTTCAGGCTCTCTCGCCTGCGCATCTGGCACGCGCGTTCGGCAAGGCCGGGCTTCTTCTCTGGAGGCAGGCGCGCGGCATGGACTCGACGCCCGTGCGGGCGCCCGCGTTTCGTCCTCACGTCACGGCCGAGGAGACGCTCGCGTGTGAGACGAACGATCGCCGCGCGCTCGCCGCGCACGCGGCGCGGCTGGCGGCCGAGGTGGGCGCGGGGCTCCGGGCACGCGGCGAAGAGGCTCGGTGGCTCATGCTCGCGGTGGACTACGCGGACGGCCGGGGCGCCCGGGCGAGGCGGACCTTCGCGCGGCCGCCGCTCGGGAGCGCAGAGCTTCGCGCCGCGGTGGCGGAGCTGCTCGGGCGCGCTCTCACGCGGCGCGTGAGGGTGCGCAGGCTCAGGCTCGACGCCCGGGGGATCGCGCGCGGGGCGACGCAGCTCCCCCTGTGGGACGTCCAGCCTGAGGAGGGCCCGGGATCGCGCGCGGCGGCTCTCGAGTCGACGATCGACGGCGCACGCGAGCGTTTCGGAGCAGAGGCGCTCGTTCCCGCCGCTTGGATGCTGCATGGCCTCACGATTCGCCCATCTGCACGTTCATAGCCACTACTCGCTCATGCGAGGTGCCGACACGATCGAAGCGCTCGCCCAGGCGGCGCGCGGGCGCGGCATGGATCGCTTCGCGCTCACCGACACGAACGCGCTCTACGGTTTTGTCTTCTACCGGCAGATCTGCGAGGAGCGGGGCCTCAAGCCGATCGCGGGTGCCGAGGTCGTATCCGCGTCCGGGGCCACCCCCGATCGCGCGGGGGCGGCGCCCGATCGCGCGGTGCTTCTCGCGCGGGGCCGCGAGGGCTACCGCTCACTCTGCCGCGTCCTCACCGCGCGGCATCTCGATCCCGATTTCTCGCTCGCCCGGGCGGTCCGCGAGAACGCAGCATCGCTCCTGCTCCTGAGCGGGCAGCGCAGCCTTCTCTCGGTCTTGCGCGACGCGCTCCCGGTCTACGCGGAGCTCGTCCCGGGACGGGACGACCGCGGGCTCCTCCGCTGGGCCCGCGGCGAGGGGATCGCGTGCGTCGCGACGAACGACGTCCACTTCGTCCACCGCGAGGGACACCGCCTCCACCACACGCTCCGCGCGATCGCGCGGAACGCGACGCTCGACCGCGTCCCGCTCGACGACCTCGCCGAGCCCGATCGCACGTTCCTGAGCGCCGAGGAAATGGAGGAGCGGTTTCCCCACGCGCCCGAGGCGATCGAGAACGCGGGGCGGCTGGCCGAGGAATGCGCGGTCGATTGGTCGATGGGGCGGACCGTTTTCCCGTCCTATCCGCTCGAGCGGGGGGACGCCTTCGAGATCCTCCGCGCGCGCTGCGAGGCGGGGATCCTGCACCGATACGGGCGCGATCCGGACCCCGCGGTCCGCGCCCGCTTGGACCGAGAGCTCGCGGTCATCGGAGACAAGGGTTTCGCGGACTACTTTCTCATCGTGGAAGCGATCACCTCACGCACGCCGCGGATCTGTGGGCGCGGATCGGGCGCCGCGAGCATCGTGGCCTACCTCCTGGGCATCACGCACGTCGATCCCGTGCGCCACAACCTCTTCTTCGAGCGCTTCCTCTCGCCGGAGCGCAAGGACCCGCCCGACATCGACGTCGATTTCGCGTGGGACGAGCGCGATCAGATCCAGCTCGACGTCTTACAGGAAAATGGCGCGCCCGTGCGCGCGGCGATGGTCGCGAACCACGTCGGGTTCCGGTCGAGAGCCGCGATCCACGAAATCGCGAAGGTCTACGGCCTCCCGGAGGAGGAGATCCGCAACGTGACGAAGCGGCTCAAGCATTTCTGGGGGCTCGAGGATCCGATCGAGCGCCTCGACGGCCACCCGCGATTCCGCGACGTGGACTTCGAGCCTCCCTGGCCCGAGATTCTCGCGCAGGCCATCGCGCTGGAGGGCCATCCGCGCCATCTCTCGGTGCACAGTGGGGGGATCGTGCTCGTGCCCGACTCGCTCGCCGACCACGTCCCGGTCGAGATCGCTCCCAAGGGAGTGCCGATCGTCCAATGGGAGAAAGACCAGGTCGAAGACTACGGCCTCGTGAAAATGGACCTCCTGGGGAACCGCTCGCTCGCGGTGATCCGCGACGCGCTCTTGGCCGTGGCCCGCAACACCGGGCGCGAGATCGACGAGCGGACGTGGAACCCGATCGACGATCCCGATACCCGGCGACTCGTCGCGGAGGGGGACACGCTCGGGTGCTTCTATGCGGAATCCCCCTCGATGCGCCAGCTTCAGCGAAAGGCGGGCGTCGGCGACTTCGACCACCTCGTCATCCATTCCTCCATCATCCGCCCCGCCGCGAACCGCTACATCCGGGAGTACGTGAGGCGGCTCCAAGGGGGCGCCTACGACCCGATCCATCCCGCGCTCCAGCATACGCTCGACGAGACCTACGGCATCATGGTGTACCAGGAGGACGTGACCAAGGTCTCCATGGAGATGGCGGGGTTCACGCTCGCCCATGCGGAGGGGTTACGCAAGGCGCTCGGGCACAAGCGGCCCGTGAAGCCGCTCCGCGCCTATCAGGAGGAGTTCTTCGCGGGCGCTGCCGAGCGGGGCGTCGACCGGCCGGTGGTGGAACAGGTTTGGGAGATGATCCTGAGCTTCGCCGGCTATTCCTTTTGCAAGCCGCACAGCGCCTCCTACGCGCTCGTGTCGTTTCGCTCGGCGTGGCTCCGCGCGCACTTCCCTGCGGAGTTCATGGCCGCGGTGATTTCGAATCAGGGTGGCTACTACTCCACGTTCGCCTACGTCTCCGAAGCACGCCGCATGGGCCTCCGCGTCCTTCCACCCGATGTGAACGCGAGCGCGCGCGAGTACACCGGGAGGGGCCGCGAGCTTCGCGTGGGGCTGATGCAGCTCAAAGGATTCCATGCGGAGGCGGCTGGCGCGCTCCTCGGGGAGCGCGCGCGCGGAGGGCCGTTCGCCTCCTTCGCGGAGCTGAGACGCCGCGTCGCCCTGCACCTTTCGGATGCGGAGCTGCTTGTCAAATCGGGGGCGTGTGATTCGATCGGGGAGGGGAGGACGCGGCCGGAGCTTCTGTGGGAGCTTTACCTGGGATTGGGGGCGAACGGACGCCCCGGCGCCACGGGCGACCTCTTCGCGCCCGAGCCGGTGAATGCGCCCCACGCCCAGGCCTACGACCGGGCCACCGTACTCCGGCACGAGGTGGAGACCCTCGGCTTTCTGCTCAGCGCGCACCCGCTCGAGCCCTTCGAGCGCGCCCTCAAGACCCGAGGCGTGATCCGCGCCTGCGACCTCTCCCGCCACGCCGGACAGCGCGTCCGGGTCGGAGGTTGGTTCGTCACATCGAAGCCCGTCCAGACCAAAGACCATGAGCCGATGGAGTTCCTCTCCTTCGAGGACACGACCGCGCTCTACGACGCGACCCTGTTCCCGGGCGCGTACCGGCGCTTCTGCCACCTGCTGACGGCCTCGCGTCCCTTCGTGCTGGAGGGGCGCGTAGAGGAGGACATGGGGGTGTGCACGCTCGTGGTGGAGGGGCTGGCGCGCCTCTGAGATCGGTCAACCTTATTGGGTTGACCTTCAATGAGTCAATCTATATTGGGATTGTAACCGCATAAGTTATTGTTGTTTATTGCATTAATAATACAACAAAAAAAGGTTGACTACCAATAAGTCAACCTATTATGGTTGTACATATGCCGACTCTCTATGTAGGGGTCATTGGCGACATCGTTAGATCACGGCAGATCGCGCCGCACGCGCGGAGCGCTCTTCAGCGTCGAATAGGGCGAACTCTCCAGCAGATAAACAGCCACTTTGCCCTTTCGCTCGCGGCGAAGTTTCTGATAACGATCGGGGATGAGTTTCAAGGTCTCCTTCGAGACCCCGTCGCTATACCCGACCTCGTTCGGGAGCTGGAGATGAATCTACCGAATACAAGTCTAAGGCTCGGAATTGGCCGGGGAGCTCTCTACACAGACCTTGGGGAGTACGCGATCGGCATGGATGGCCCCGCTTGGTATGCAGCGAGGGGAGCCCTGGAGGACGCGAGGGCCAGCCGCCGCTTTGGGGGTGTGTTCGTTGGCTTCGGCCCAAAAGAGGACCAGGTACTAAACGGTATGGCCCGAGTGCTCCACCACGTTCGCTCACGATTGACGATGAAGCAGCGTGAATTGCTCGAGGCATTGCTTCAGGATGAAACGCAAGCGGAGATCGCGACACGTGAAGGTATCAGTAAGCAGGCCGTGAGCAAGCGGGCTCGAGCCGGAGGCCTCGAAGCATACAGGGAGGCCGAGGCCGCCTGGAAGTTGGTCCTGGCTGCCACCAAGCAGCGTTCCCCCTCCCAGGAATGACTCCAGATCCGATCTGGCCGGCAGGCCCAACGGAGCTGACGCTTTGGGCGCAGCTCATTTCGGTATGGATCATCGCAAGCTACGCTATCGCGCCGAACTGCGTGCCCGAGCGGGGGAGGATCGAGGGGCCAGCTCAAAAGATAGCCAAGTTGCTGGCCGCCAGCGCCTTCGCGGGCTGCCTCGGGTGGCTGCTCCCGCCTGCCGGAACAGATGCTCGTGCACGCGTGCTGCTTCTTGTCGCGTTTGCCGTTTTCGTTCTTGGCACAGGATTGATACGTCAAAGGCTGATGAGCGTTCGCGGCGGCGACGGCTTCCTGGCGGAGCTTGAGATAGGAGCCAACGTTGGTCTGCTAGCGGTCAGCGCCCTGGTTATCGGTTTCGGTGGGACCGGTTGGACAGCCACGGAAACCGTTGTGCAATCAGGCAAGGTCACGGCGATCGTTTGCGTAATCGCCGTGGTCGTGGCCGTTTTCAGGTTCGGTACATATGTTGTCCGCGGCGTCCTCAATAAGACCGGTGCAATCCCGCCGCGCGAACCCGAAGGTGGCTCGGGGTCCCTCCCGAGCACGACCGAGCTCAGCCGGGGGCGCAGCATTGGGAATTTGGAACGATTGCTGATGATCGTGGCGATCGTTGTCGGCCGTTATGAAGTGCTCGGATTCCTGGTTGCTGCCAAAGGTCTCATTCGTTCTCGTGAGTTTGAAAACAGAGCCTTCGCCGAGTACTTCATCTTGGGGACCCTCGCAAGCACAACCGTGGCGCTCGTGGTTGGGATCGCGCTCAGGGTAAGTGTCCGGTATTTCTGGGGCCTGGAAGGGTAGCCACTTCGGCGTAGTCTCGCGTGGAGACGGCGGGGTCCAGCGTTCCTCCTCCGTCCGCTGAACCCCGCGGCACCCCTGCTACTTGCCCATGACCTTCCAAATTCGCTCCCACCAAGTCGCCGTTTCGTACGCCGTAGACCAATCCGCGGCGGCCCCCATTCGGTCGCGAACGTCGTCGATCCGAGCACCCGTGAGATCGCAGTAGTTTTCCGCTTCCTTCTTGCGGCGTCCCCAGACGGTTCGGTTGTATGCGGCCATCTGTGGGCACTCGTCGGTTCCTCGATACGGATGGTGGATCACGTAGCGCGCCTGCCAGTTTTCCCGGTCGGCGGTCACCTGAAACTGGAGATCTTCCGGGAAGTGCCCGGCGTCGTATCGCAGGTGGAGCCTCGTCAGGACCGCCTGCCCGGGATCCGGTGTGGTCGTCGAAATCCAAAACGCTCCCAGCGATCGTAGCTCCTCCGCGGTGAGATAAGGGGCGGTGCATGGATCGCATGAAGGGGCGTTCGGGGCGACGTTCCAGCAGTATTCGAGAAACACTGCCTTTCCGCCCTCACGCTCGTGCTGCTTATTGAAGAGCTTGCGGTAGAAGTCCGGAAAGTCGGGCTTCACGAACTCGGGCACGTCGCTTCCGGTCGGCAAACGGACCGTGCGGTAGTTGGTGGTCTCCATTCGTCCGGCTCGTGTGAGCGTGAACACGAACATCTCTTGCGATCCTTGCGCGTTCACCATCCCGAGGCGCAGCGGCAGCATGAGCTTCGGGGATTCGTACGCCACCTGGATGGGGCGCAGGTAGGTGTAGCCGAGCCGTTTCTGCTCTCCCAAGTCCACCTTGGCCACGAAGAAGAACATGCCCTGCCTGATGTAGCTCCGGAGGGCCCGTGAAGCGCCCTCCGGAATCTGATAGCCATTCTGATGCAACCAACGCTCGAGCGCGCGTCCCTCGTCGGCAGACAAGATGAGGATGTCGTACTCGTCGACCTTGTAGCGGGCTTCAACCCGGACGTCGCCCAATGCATTCATAGCCATGACCTGCATCGTCGAGGAATCCTTCCTTCTGATGAGAGACTGGGCCCCGCCTCTCATGCGCAGTTCCTCCGGACACGGATTCGGATCCCAGTACTCCACCAGCCTCGGCACGGAATACGCGTCCAGGTGATCCACCCAGCCGTTCTCCCCCACGTGGACCTGCTCCTTCTTGAGCACGACCGGCACCGGGATGACCACCGCGAACTCCTTGGGATCCCCCTTGAAGTCGCTCGCCATGGTGAGGACGGTCCGGTTCCCGTCGCGCACGAGCACGACTTTGGACGATTGGTTGTAGAGCTTGGCATCGCCCTGGGCGACGTAGAAACCGCAGAAGGCGAGGGCGCCTGGAGCGGCGGCCAGGAGCGGCAGAAGAAGGAAGGGGACCCCGGCCAGGGTTGGGCGGATTCGATCCGCGAGATAGGTCCGATTCATGACACGAGCCTCCGAAATCCAGCGGGTGGAGAGGGGGCTCAAGGGAGAGGGGGCTCAAGGGAGAGGGGAGAGGGATGGGGAGGACTGCCGGCCGGCGCCGTGTGAGCGGAGTCGTCTGCGCCGACTCCCATCACGCTACACCCAGCGCCGGCCAAGTCCAATGTGAAATCAGTTCTTCCACATCTGGTCCCACCAGGGGAACGGCTTGTCCGGATCATCGGACCAGCCCCCGCCCATCTTTCTCCGGATCGAAGCAATGTCCCACCCGGTGAGCGAGGCCAGGGTCTCGGCCTCCTTCACGCGGCGCTCCCGGACGCTCCGGTGATACTCGCGGATGCCGGGGCAGGAGCCTTCCCCCTTCCACGGATGCCGAAGCACGTACCGCGCTTGGAAATTGCTCTGGTCGGATGTCTCCTGAAAGACCAGGTCCTCCGGGAAATGCCGCGCGTCGTACCGCACGTGAAGGCGGGTGATGAACGTGGTCTGGGGAACCGGCTGGGGCGGGTTCGAGCCGGACGCGGGCGAGGCGACCCAGAACGTCCCGAGGCTCCGCAGCTCGTCCGCGGAGAGCGGGTCCGCCGCGCAGGGATCACACCAGCTCATGTTCCAGGCGTACTCGAGGAACACGGCCTCACGATTTTCCTTCTCGACTTGCTGGGTGAACATCGCGCGATAGAAGCGCGGGAAGTCATCCTTCACGTACTCCGGTATGTCCATGCCCTCGGGGAGCCGGACGGTGCGGTAGTTGGTCGTCTCGACGCGACCGTTCTTCGTGATCGCGAAGACGAAGAGCTCCTGCGGCCCATCCGCGTTCGCCATACCGAGCCTGAGCGGGAGCATGAACTTCGCCGATTCGTATGCGACCTGGATCGGGCGCAGGTAGGAGAAGCCCAGCCGCTTCTGTTCGCCCAGGTTCACCTTCGCGACGAAAAATTTCATGCCCTGGCGGAGGTAGCTCCCGAGGACGCGCCGGGCGCCGGGCGGGACGGAGTAGCCGTTCTCCAGGAGCCATGTCTCGAGCCCGCCGCTTTGCTTCGCGGAGAGGATCAAGATGTCGTATTCGCCGACCGTGTAGCGGGCTTCGATCCGGACTCCGAGCGATCGTTCGCGCGCGGAGTTCATCGCGTCGGCGGCCTTCCGCGCCATCCCCTGCGCCATGGGCGCGGACTCCAGCGCTTCGTACCGCATGCAAGGGTCTGGATCGAAATACTCGACCAGACGCGGGGCCGAGTAGGCGTCGAGGTGCTCCAGGACCGCCCGATCGCCCACGTGGATCTGACCCCGGGCAAGGACGGTCGGTACGGGAACCACGATCGCGAACTCCGACGGCTCCCCGCTGTAGTCGTTGGCCATGGTGAGCACGGTCCGATCTCCGTCCCGCACCATGACGACCTTTGAGGCGTGGTTGAAGAGCTTCGCGTTCCCCTGCGCGACATAGAAGCCGCAGAAACTATGCCCCGGTTGGGCCCAGAGCAGGGCGATCCAAAGCAGGCTGCCGGAGAGAAGAAGGCGCTTCATCGAGTACTCCTTCGGGTTGGGGTTTCGAACGCACACGATTCCATTCGTATCGTGGTCCGGGCAAGAGCCGATCGATGAGAGGCACGGCCATCGACCAGAGCGCGAGGGACCACAGGATTCCATTCGTGCGGTACAGGCCGAACTGGATGAAGCCGGCGAAGGCCGTGACGAGAACCGCGAAGAGGATCCTCCCGGCGCGCGAGTTCGGCGTGGTCTTGGGATCGGAGATCATGAAGAAGGCGAAGAGGAGCAGCGCCCCGCTCTCCAGCCGATGGATGGGCACCTCCCACCGCTGCATGGCCCAGAACGCGCGGCCGAACTGGAGGGCCGCGAAGGAAATCAGAAACGCGTACGTCACGTCGCTGCGGGCGGCCCGGTTCACGACGAGGCCGCCGAGACAGGCCATCAGAAATCCAAAGTAGGCGACGCTGCCCCACTGCCCCGGTGAAACCCAGATGGGTGCGCCCAGGAGCATCAGGAACACGAGCCCGATATTCGTCGGGTTGAAGATGTGCTTGCCCTTCCATCGGACCAGGAACTTGCTCGCGATCGTCACGACGGCGGCCAGGATGGCCAGCGCCGCGAAGTTCGTGCGCAGGAGGAGGCAAAGCGAGAGCCCCGAGATGAGGGCGCTCTTGGGGTCGAACTTCGGGAGCCGCCAGAGCTTGGTGCACACGTACTGTGTCAGGAGGGCGGTCGAAAGGAGGAGGGCGGCGCGGCCGGGCGTGATGTCGAAATGGAGCCAGCCCAGGCCGTAAATCAAGAGGCCGGACAGGACGGTGATCTGGTAAATCCTTGGATCGAGGGGGGGCCTGGGTCTTGAGGAATCAGCACGCATGGTGCCTCTCCTACGCCCGGCCCGGCGGGTGTATTCCAAGGATCCTACTTGGCCGGCGTTGACCGCAAGGGCAAATTCGGGGAGACTCGCCGCGTGGCACCGGTTAGGAGCTACCCTGACCTGGCTCGGCACCCAACCGATCAGCCGAGGAGAAGAGATGAGTCACCTCCACATTCCACGGACGGCCGGATCCCGGATCGGAGCGAGCCTCGCCGTGCTCGTTTGGCTCGGCGTTTCGGGCGCCTCGCCTGCCACCGCCGCATCGGATCGCGGCACCTTCTCGATCGTCGCCTACGACTCGGTTACGCAGGAGATGGGCGTCGCGGTTCAGTCCAAGTACTTCAGCGTTGGGACCGATGTTCCATGGGCCGAGGCGGGCGTCGGGGCTGTCGCGACGCAGGCGCGCGTCGATCCTTCCTTCGGGCTCAAGGCGCTCGGTCTCCTCCGTACCGGTTTGAGAGCGGCGGATGTGCTGCGCGCCCTGGCCGCGACCGACTCGGTGTGGGATTCGCGCCAGCTCGGAATTGTGGATGCGCGCGGGGGCGTCGCGAACTGGACGGGGAGCAAGTGCCTCGACTGGGCGGGCGGCGAGGCGGGCGCCGATTTCGTCTGCCAGGGAAATATCCTGGCCGGCCCGGCGGTCGTGTCCGGGATGGCGAAAGCGTACCGCGAGAGCAAGGGGGAGATGGCGGAGCGCCTCCTCGCGGCGCTCGATGCGGCGCAGGCCGCGGGGGGCGACAAGCGGGGCATGCAGTCCGCGGCGCTCCTCGTGGTTCGCCCGAACGCGACGCGGCCTCAGTTCACGCAGCGATACATCGATCTTCGCGTGGAGGACCACAAGACCCCCATCAAGGAGCTGAGGCGCCTGCTCGAGATCCAGGAGGGGTTCCACGGCGCGGACAACCACCTCTTCTACGCCGACCAGTACGAGGCCGCGGGACGCGCGGACCTGGCGACGCGCGAACGCGAGCGCGTGGCGGAGACCCTGCGCCGCGCCCTCGGACGGGGGGAGCGGGATGCCTCGATGCTGAACGGGCTCGCCTGGGCCTGCGCGACCCACGATCTTTATCTCGAGGACGCGCTCAAGGCCGCCGAGCGTGCCGCGTCGCTCGAGCCCAGGAACGTGGACATCCTGGACACGCTCGCGGAGGTCTATTTCCGTCACGGAAACCCGGCGAAGGCGATCGAGGTCGAATCCCGGGCCGCCTCGATCGACCCGAAGAGCCAGTATCTGAAAGACCAGATCGAGCGCTTCCGCAGGGGCGGCGGAGGATAGGCTCCCCATGAGCGCTCGAGCCTTCCCTGTCATCGCGATGGTGGCGGCCGCCGCGCTCGCGGCGTGCGCCCATCCGGCCTGGGCCACCTTTTCCATCGTCGCGTACGACTCGGTCACGCAGGAGCTGGGCGTCGCGGTCCAATCGCGGGCGTTCAGCGTGGGGATGGCCGTTCCCTGGGCCGAGGCGGGCGTGGGCGCGATTGCCACCCAGGCCTCGACCAACGAGTCCTTCGGCCCGATGGGGCTCACGCTTCTCCGCGCGGGGAAACCGGCTCCGGAGGCGATGCGCACACTGCTCGCCGCCGATTCCGGGAGCGCGCACCGGCAGATCGGAATCGTGGACGCCCGGGGCAGGAGCGCCAATTTCACCGGGAAGCTTTGCTCCGATTGGGCGGGAGGCATCACCGGGCCGGGCTATGCGATCCAAGGGAACATCCTGGCGGGGGAGGCCGTTGTACAGGGGATGCAGCGGGCGTATCTCGGGACCCAGGGGGAGCTGGCGGAGCGGCTCCTGGCCGCGCTCCAGGCGGCGCAGGCCGCGGGGGGCGACCGCCGGGGCATGGAATCCGCGGCGCTCGTCGTCGTGCGGCCGAGCGACCAGTATCCGGAATACCGGACGCGCTACGTGGACCTGCGCGTCGAGGATCACAGGGACCCCATCAACGAGCTGATCCGCGTCTATCGCCTCCTCGAGGGGCAGCGGCTCGCCGAGGCCCACATTCGCTACGCCGAGGCCTACGACAAGGCCGGCCGCGCGGATCTCGCGCGGGTCGAGCGGGACCGGGTCGCCGAGTCGCTCGCGCACGCGCTGGCGCGGAAGGACGTGGATGCCTCCACGCTGAACGGGCTCGCCTGGATCTGCGCCACGAACAACGTGCACCTCGTCGAGGCGCTTCAGGCCGCCGAACGCGCCGCCGCGCTCGAGCCGAAGAGCGCTGAGATACTCGACACGCTCGCCGAGGTCCACTACCGTAGCGGGAACGCCGCCAAGGCGATCGAAGTGGAAAGCCGGGCGCTTTCCTACGCGCCCAACGATCAATATTTGAAAGAGCAAATCAACCGGTTCAAGAACGGAAGCAAATAGTCCAGCGGAGACAACCCATGCCCGAACGAAGCCCGGTTACGCCCGAGACCCTGCTCGATCTCCAGTTCATCGACGGTGTCGCGCTCTCGCCCGATGGGAGCCGCGTCGTCTACCAGGTTCGCTCGATCGATTCCGAAAAGGACGCGTATGAATCGCACCTCTGGCTCGTTCCGATGCGGGGCGGCGAGCCGCGCCGTCTCACGTTCGGCGAGCACAAGAACGGGGGCCCCGCGTGGAGTCCGGACGGGAAGTCGATCGCGTTCGTGTCGGATCGCCGGGATAAGAAGGCGCAGATTTACCGGCTTTCGCTCGAGGGAGGCGAAGCGGAACGGCTGACCGATCTCGACGGGGTGGTCGGCGGGCTCTCGTGGTCCCCGGACGCCTCGAAGCTGGCGTTCACCTATCGTGCGAACGATCCGCCCGAAACGGGACATCTCCCGGGCTCGATCGCCGCGAAGAATGCGGCCCAGGCCCAGGCCGACAAGAAAGATCCGAAGCCGCCGACGTTTCGGCACCTGACGCGGCTCCATTACAAGGAGGATGGCCAGGGATTCCTGCCGAAATCGCGGTTCCATGTCCACGTCTTCGAGATCGCAACGGGTGAGCTGCGGGCCCTCACGAGGGGTGAATGGGACCACGGGACCCCGGCATGGTCCCCCGACGGGAAATGGCTCGTCGTCCCGGCGAATCGCCTGCCCGATGCCGACTACCATGCGACGACCATGGACCTATGGCTCCTCCCGTCATCCGGTGGGGAGCCGCGGAACCTCACGCCGGAGCCGGGCATGGCCTTGGCTCCCGCGTGGTCGCCCGACGGCTCCCAGATCGCCTACCTGGGAAACGATGACGAGACCGACGCGTGGGGCGTGAAGAACGTGCACGTGTGGATCGTCTCGCCCGCCGGGGGCCCCGCTCGCGACCTCACCCCGGATTTCGATCGGAGCGGGCTCGACTTGATGGGGACCGATCTTCGGGACTTCCACGAGCCAGGGCAGCCTGTCTGGTCGCCCGACGGAGCGACGATTTATTTCTCCGCGAGCGACGAGGGCTCGACCCATCTATTCGCCGTTTCCTCGAAAGGCGGAGCCCCGCGCCGGGTCACATCGGGCGGGCTCGCGCTCCTCGCGGTGCAGGGCTGCGCTGGAACGAAGGATCTCGCGGTGGTCCGGTGCGATCACACCGACGCCGGAACGGTCGCGCGACTCGACCCGACGACCGGGGCCATGACGCCGCTGGCTCGCCCGACGGCCAAGCTTTTCGACACCCTCGCGGTGGGGACGCCCGAAGAGCTCTGGGTCGACATGCCCGAAGGGCACAGGGTCCAGTGCTGGATGCTCAAACCGCCGAAGTCCGGCGCGCCAAAGGGCGCTCCGAAGGGAAAGCACCCTATGGTGCTCGAGATCCACGGGGGACCGAGGATCCAGTACGGCGCCTGCTTCTTTCATGAGTTCCAGGTTCTCGCGAGCGCGGGGTTCTACGTCCTCTTCTCGAACCCACGGGGCGCCCAAGGGTACGGCGAGGCCTTCACGCGGGCGATCGTGCAGGATTGGGGCGGCCCCGATTACGAGGACCTGATGCGCGTCGTGGACGAAGCGCTCCGCCGCTACCCCGAGATCGATCCCGAACGCCTCGGGGTCACGGGAGGCTCCTACGGTGGATACATGACGAACTGGATCGTGGGGCACACCGATCGCTTCAAGGCGGCGGCGACCCAGCGGAGCGTCGTCGACCTGAAAACGCTCCTTCTCGCCGGCGATTTCAGCGACGACGCCGTGCCCGAGTTCGGGGATCAGCCTTGGAGGGATTCCGCCGACTATCGCAGGATGTCCCCCATCACCTACGTGGAAAACATCAAGACGCCCCTTCTGATCCTGCACAGCCTGGAGGACCACCGCTGCCCCGTGGAGGAAGCGGAGCAGCTCTACACCTCGCTCAAGCTGCTGCGCCGCGACGTGGAAATGGTGCTCTTCCCCGGCGAAAGCCACGGGTTATCGCGCGGCGGCACGCCCTCACGACGCCTCGCGCGGCTCCATTTCATCCGCGAGTGGTTCGTGCGGCATCTGAAGCCGGAGCCCGCGGACACGGCTGCAAGGGCGCCCGTGGCGGCGGAGCCGGCGATGGCGAAAGCAAAGTGAGTGGAGCTTAGCGGTCGCTCGATCCTCCTCACAGGCGCCACGGGTGGGATCGGCCGACGGACCGCCCAGCTCCTGGCGCGGGGCGGGGCCAAGCTCACGCTCTTTGCCCGCAGACAGGGGCCGCTCGAAACCCTCCGTTCTTCCATTGAATCCTCAGGGGGCTCGGCGATCGCGGTGGCGGGAGACGTGCGCCGCCTCCCCGACGCGGAGCGCGCCGTGGCCGAGGCGGTCGGGAGGTTCGGCGGGCTGGACGCCGTCGTGAACAACGCCGGCATCGGCATGCTCGCCTCGCTCGCCGAGGCATCCGACGGCAGCGTGGCGGAGCTCCTCGAGGTGAACGTCCTCGGCACCTTTCGGGTAACCCGAGCCGCGTATCCCAAGCTCTCCGAGGGCACGAAGGACGGCGTTCGTAGGGTCATCGTCAACGTGGCGAGCTTCGCCGGAAAAGTGGGGGTGCCGTACTATTCTTTCTACAGCGCCTCCAAGTTCGGTCTCGTGGGGATGACGGAGGCGTGGCGGCGGGAGCTTCGGCCCCGCGGCATCGACGTGGTGCTCGTGATCCCGGCGGCGGTCGAGACGGAGTTTCTGGCCCGGCTCGATCGAAACCGGGCGCTCGGGTTGGGCCCGGCGGGCACCGTACTCGAACCAGAGGAGGTTGCGCGGGCGATCGTGGGCGCGCTTCGGCGCCCCAGACCCGAAATCTACATTCCGCGCCGAAACCGATGGATCGGGCTTCTGAACGTCCTATCTCCGCGCCTGTCGGACCGGATCGTAAACCGCCTCTTCCGCTACCCCGGGAGGCCGGAGTGATTCCGTCCGCCCCGGAAGGCGGAAAAATCGCCCTCGGCCTGACCGGCGGCGGCATGACCGGCGCCTTCTACGAGATCGGCTGCCTGGCGGCGCTCGACGATTTTCTCGGGTTTGATTTTTCGAGCACGGGCTTCCACATCTACATGGGCGTGAGCGCGGGGGCCTCCGTCGCCTCGCTCCTCGCCAAGGGGGTGCCGGCCCGAAAAATCTACTGGGGGCTTCTGCACGGCTCGGAGCCCTCCCTCGAGTTCAAGCGCGGGGATTTCTACATGGCGAATCGCTGGGCCATCGTGAAATCCGTGTTCGCGACCGTGGCCTCGGTCCCCGGGTTCTTCCTCAAGAGTATCCGGCTGCGCCAGCACCCTTCACCTTTCGAGTTCATGCATCACATCGAAGAGCGCCTGCCACCCGGCCTGTTTGCGTTGGACAACTACCAGCGGTTCTTCGCCCAGCTGCTCGAAGCCTTCGGCAAGACCGATTCCTTCACAGGTCTGGCCCGCGAGCTCTACATCCCCGCGACCGACCTCGATCTGGGCACGAGACGGATCTTCTCGAATACCGATGAAGACCAGGTTCCGATCTCCCACGCCGTCGCCGCCTCTTCCGCCATCCCCCTCTTTTTCCGGCCGGTTCGGATCCAGGGACGCGACTTCATCGACGGCTCCACCGGCCGGGTCGCGCACATCGACGTGGCGATCAAAGCCGGCGCGTCCACGATCCTGATCATCAACCCGCTGCTCAATATCATGAACGACCGCAGCTCGGTCTGCATTCCGCGGAGCGACGGGAAGTGCGCGAGGATCGTAGAGAAGGGCATGTCCTTCGTCCAGGACCAGGCATCGCGGATCGAGACGCGGACGCGCCTGGACGGTGAGATCCGGCGCGCCCAAGCGGAGTTTCCGCAAGTAAAGATCTATCGGATCGAGCCCTCGTCGGCCGAGGTGATGATGTTCCTCCATCCGACCATGAGCTACTCCGAGCGCGAGCAGATCCTGCGATACGGGTATACCTCGATGACCTCGGTCCTGAAGCGCAGGCGCGCGGTCATCGAAGAGCTGATGCAGTTTCATGGACTGAACCCTTCGGATGAGGCCTCCGTCGCCGAATGATCCATAACCCGCTCAAGAGCCGGCTGAACCGCGGCGAGCTGATCCTCCTGGACGGGGCCCTCGGCACCGAGCTCGAGCGGCGGCAGATCCCGACCCCGCTCCCGCTCTGGAGCGCGCAGGCCCTTTTCGATTCTCCCGATACCGTGCGCTCGATCCACCAGGATTACGTGCGTGCGGGAGCCGATATCCTCACCGCGAATACGTTCCGGGCGACGCCGCGGACGCTGGCGAAGGCGGGGCGCGCGGGGGATGCCGAGCGCATGGTGGCGCGTGCGGTCGCGCTCGCGCGGGAGGCCGCGGATCGGGCGCGGGGAGCGCGTGAGATCCTGATCGCGGGCGCCCTGGCACCCCTCGAGGATTGCTACCGGCCCGATCTCGCGCCCGACCCCGCCTTGGCCGAACGCGAGCACGCGGAGCAGGCGGTCCGGCTCACGCGCGCCGGCGTCGATCTCCTTCTGATCGAAACGATGAACTCGACGGCCGAGGCCAAAGCGGCGCTCCGCGGAGCCAAGGCTTCGGGTCTCCCGGTGCTCGTGAGCTTCATCTGCAAGAGCGCCACGGAAATCTTGAACGGGGAATCGCTTGCGGATGCCGTTGGCGCGGTCGAGCCGTTCAAACCCGACGTCATCCTGGTGAATTGCACGGCGCCGGACATGGTTGCGGGTTGCTTGGGAGAGATGGCGCGCTCGACGCGAACGCCCATCGGCTGCTACCCGAACGCGGGCGCGCCGGACATGGCGCATGGGACGTGGCTCTTCGATCCCGCGTGGACCCCCGAGAAATTCGCGGAGGCCGCCGCCACATGGGTGGCGCGGGGAGCCCAGGTCATCGGCGGGTGCTGCGGGGTCGGACCGGATCACATCCGAGCGCTCCGGGAGGCACTGCCTCCCGTGCTCGTCGAGTAGCGTTGCCACCGCAATCCGCTCCCGAGGCCGCCGGCCCGGCCGCGGCGCCGCCGCTCCGCCCTGCGGCGAGCCTGATTCTCATCTCGCGAACGCCCAAGCTGCGCGTGCTCTGGGTGCGCCGCGCCGAGGCGAATCCATTCCTCGGCGGCTTTCATTCCTTCCCGGGCGGGAGGATGTCGCCCGAAGACGGCCCGACCGACGGGGAGGAGGCGCTCGAGCTGGCAATGATCCGCTGCGCCGTGCGCGAGACGTTCGAGGAAACAGGGATCTTCGTGGGCGTGAACGGGCCGAAACCGGACCAGGCCGCGCGGCGCCTCCTGAGGGAGCAGGTGCTGAACGGCAACGCCGAATTCTGGCCCTCCATCGAACGGATCGGGCTTTCGCTGGACCGCGCGGCGTTCCGGATGTCGGGCCGGTGGGTCACGCCCCCTTTCAGCCGCACGCGTTTCGACACAATGTTCTTCGTTTCCGAGCTCGAGCAGCCGGAATCTCCCGATGTCTGGCCGGGGGAGCTCAGCTCGGGCGAGTGGGTCGAGCCGGATCGGGCGCTCAGGCTCTGGGAGGAAGACCGCGTGACGCTCGCGATGCCCACGCTCCACGCGATTCGGGTGATCGGGGAGGGGGCCGACGATCTTCCGGCCCGGCTTCGCGCGGTACCGGAGGCGAACGGCGTGCCCTCGCGCCATGTGATCCTGCACCCGGGCATCGTGATGGTGCCGCTCCGCACCGAGACGCTCGCGCCGGCGACCCACACGAACGCGGCCGTGATCGGAGACGCCGAGATCGTGATCGTGGATCCGGGCACGGCGGATTCGGGCGAGCTCGAGGCTCTCTACGAGGTGGTGGACGGCGCGACCGCGCGCGGGGGAAAGGTCACCGCAGTGCTCCTCACCCACCGTCACAAAGACCACGTTTCGGGGGCCGACGCCGTCCGCGCGCGCTACGGCGCGCCGGTCTGGGGCCACGGCCTGATCTCGGATCGGGTGCGGCTCGATCGCGAGCTAAGGGACGGTGACCGCATCGAGCTCAAGGGGCCCCATCGACGCCGGGTGCTGGCGCTCCATACGCCCGGGCACTCGCGCTCCCATATCGCGTTCTTCGAGGAGCGGTCGCGAACGCTCTGCGCGGGAGATCTCGTCTCGACGCTGGGAACGGTCGTCGTGGATCCTCCCGACGGGAACATGAGCGATTACCTGCGCTCGCTCGATCGGCTCAGGGAGCTTCAGGCGACCGCGCTCATCCCGGGGCACGGTCCGCCAAGCCGGGGCGTGGACCATCTGCTCGCAGCCCTGCTGGAGCACCGTCGGATGCGGGAAGCGCGGATTCTAAGCGCGTTGAAAGGCGGGCCCATGACGGAGGAGGCCCTGCGTGAGGAGGTCTATCGGGACACGCCGGGAGCCCCGCCCGCGCTCGCCGCGAGGACCCTCGAGGCGCACCTGGAGCGCCTGGTCGAGGAAGGGCGTATCCGGAAGGACTCCGGACGCGTGATGCTGGCGAAATAGCGCCCGCACGGGCGGCTGCGGCGCCGGCGTCGCGGGGATGAATTAGTACGCGGCCAGCTCCCGCAGGACGCGCTCGATGCGGTCCACCTGGGGCAGGATCGCGTCCTCGAGCGCGGGAGCGTACCCGACCGGCGTGTCCAAGGCCCCGACCCGCCGCACCGGGGCGTCGAGCGAATCGAAAAGATCCTCGGCGATGCGGGCCGCGATCTCCCCGCCGAATCCTCCCGTGAGGGCGTCCTCGTGGAGGACGAGCACCCGCGACGTCTTCCGGACCGATTTCGCGATGGCATCCATGTCGAGGGGCTGGATCGTGCGCAGGTCGAGCACTTCGACGTCGCGCCCGTCCGCCTGGAGGCGTTGTGCCGCGAGGAGGGCGCGATTCACGGTGGCACCCCACGTCACGACCGTGATGTCTTTTCCCTCGCGCGCGAGGCGCGCTTTCCCAAAGGGGATCATGTATTCCGGTCCGGGATACGCTCCCTTGGCGAAGGGCTGGCGGTAGATGTGCTTGTGCTCGAGGAAGAACACGGGATCGTCGCAGCGGATCGCGGTCCGAAGCAGTCCGTTCGCGTCTTGGGCGGTGGAGGGAAAAACGACCCGGAGCCCGGGGCAGTGGGCGAAGATGCTCTCTCCGCTCTGGCTATGGTAAATCGAGCCTCCCTGGAGGTAGCCACCGATCGGAACCCGCACCACCACGGGGCAGGAGAAGGCGCCGTTCGAGCGCCACCGGAGCATCGTCATCTCATTTCGAATCTGCATCATCGCCGGCCAGATGAAATCGAAGAACTGGATTTCGACCACCGGCTTGATCCCACGGGTCGCCATTCCGATCGCGCGTCCGATGATGTTCGCCTCGGCGAGGGGGGAGTTGAAGACGCGGTCTTTGCCGAACTGTTTCTGGAGGCCGTGCGTCACCTTGAACACGCCCCCCTTCCCGGGGACATGAGCCAGGGCCTCCTCGCGCGTCGCGTCGGCAACGTCTTCGCCGAAGAGGACGATTCTCGGATCCCGCGCCATTTCATCGCGCAGGCAGCGGTTGATCAGCGTCACCATCGTTTCCGGCCCACCCTCGAGCTTGGGCGCGGTCTCGAAGGCCCGTCCGGTCGGATCCACAGTGGGGGAGTAGACGTGATGGAGCGCCGTGTGCGGCTCGGGCTGCGGCGACTTGAGCGCTTCCGCTTCGGCCTTCGCGATCGCCGCCGCGACCTCCTTCTGGACCCCTTCGATCATCTCGGGCGTGGCGAAGCCTTCCCGAATGAGGAATTGCGGATAGGTCTGGACCGGATCGCGCTTCGCTTCGGCTTCACGCTCCGCGGGGGGTTTGTAGGAGAGCTCGTCGTCCGACATCGAGTGGCCGTACGGCCGTACGACCAGTGCGTGCACCAGCACCGGCCCCTTGCGGGCGCGCAAATGCGCCACCGCTTCGGTCATGGTCTTGTAGGAAGCGACCGGGTCGGTGCCGTCCACCTTCATGATGCGAAGCCCCGGGATCGCGCTCAGGCAGCGGGCGATGTCGCTTCCGGGGGTCTGCACCTCGACGGGGACCGAGATCGCGTACTGGTTGTCGGTGATCAGGAAAAGGACCGGGACCTTGTTCGTGGCCGCGGTGGTGAGCGCCTCCCAGAACTCACCCTGGCTCGTCGTGCCCTCTCCCGACGAGACGTAGACCACCTCGTCCTCATGAAACGGAGGGCGATTCTGGATATCGCGCAGGATCGAGAGGAACCGGCCCCCCTCGGAGCACCCCACCGCTTGGAGGAACTGGGTTCCCGTCGGGCTGGATTGCGAGACCACGTTCGCGCGCTTCAGGCCCCAGTGCGCCGGCATTTGACGGCCCCCCGAGTTCGGGTCCGCCGACGCCGCGACCGCCTGGTAGAGCATTTCGGTGGGAGTCATGCCGAGCGTCAGCATCAGCGCCCGGTCGCGGTAGTACGGATAGAACCAATCGTATCCGCTCCGCAGGGCCTTGCCCGCCGCGACGAGAACCGCTTCGTGTCCCGCGCCGCTGATCTGGAAGAAGGTGAGGTTCTGCTTCTTGAGCTTGATCTCCTCGTCGTCCATGCGCCTCGAGAGAAGGATCAGCCGGTACATGTCCAGAAGCTCGGTGCGGTTCAAACCGTGGATCGTCTCTTTCTCGACTTGGAGCGCCACGCGAAGACCTCCTCGAAGGCGGGATTTGGTGCTTGAGCAGGTAGATTATAGCGGAGACACTCGTCCTCGAAAACGCTGGAATTGCCCGCGCGTGAAAGAGGAATCAGCCCATGGAACCGACCGTCCCCGCCGCTCGTCGAGTCAGCCCGGTCGAATTCCGGGGCCCCGCGGGAAGGATCGAAGGACTCTGGTCGGATCCCGGCCGCGGCCTTCCTTCCGCCGTCATTGCCCATCCCCATCCCGCGCACGGGGGCTCGATGCACAGCAAGGTGGTGTACACCCTCTATCGCGTCCTCGATCAGGCGGGACACCCCACGCTGCGATTCAATTTTCGCGGGGTCGGTGGGAGCGAGGGCGCCTACTCCGGATGGAACGAGGAGACGGGAGACATGGCCGCGGCGGCGGCGTTCGCGAGGAAGCGGACCGCACGGCGCGAGCTATGGGGCGCGGGGTTTTCTTTCGGGGCGTGGATCGGGCTTCAGTGGGCGCTCGGGGATCCGGACGTCGAGCGCTTCATCGCGCTCGGGCTCGCGGCGGAGGACCGCGCGTTCGATTTCCTGGACCGGGTGCCCTGGCCGCTGGCGATCGTCCAGGGGGAGCGCGACCAGTACGGGAGCCCGGCCGCGCTCGCCGAGCTCACGCGAAAATGGGAGCGGACCGGCAGGGTCACCGTGAAAATCATAAGGGGGGCGGACCATTTCTTCACCGGAAAGCTGGCGGAGCTCAAGCAAGCGCTCGAGGAGATTCTATGAACGGGAGTGGAGCCAGGGATAAGGCCGCGGTCGTGACGGGCAGCACGAAGGGGATCGGCCGGGCCGTCGCGGAAGGGTTGCTGGAGGCGGGAGCCAGGGTGGCGATCTCCGCTCGGAACGCCGACGAGGTCGCAGCCGCGGCGAAGGAATTGGAGCGGGGGTATCCGGGGCGCGTTTTCGCGCGTCCTTGCGATGTGCGCCGTGAGGACCAGGTTGCGGCGCTCTTCACCGAGACGGAACGCGCGTTCGGAGGCTTGGACATTCTCGTCAACAACGCGGGAATCGGTCTCTTTCGGAATCTCGAGGAGATGTCGCTCGAGGAATGGAACAGCGTGATCGAGACGAACCTCACGGGCGTATTCCTCTGCTCGCGCGCGGCGATACCGCGCATGAGGAGGAAGGGAGGGGGGTACATCTTCAATATATCCAGCCTCGCGGGGAAAAACGCGTTTCCTTCCGCGACCGCGTACAACGCGTCGAAGTTCGGCCTCAATGGAATGAGCGAAGCGCTGATGCAGGAAGTCCGATACGACGGGATCAAGGTGAGCTACCTCATGCCCGGCAGCGTGGCGACACATTTCGGCGGAACTGCGCCCGGTCCCGACGACGAGTGGAAGATCCGGCCGCGCGACATCGCACGCATCGTCCTCGACCTCCTGAACCAGGATCCGCGGACGCTTCCGAGCGCGGTCGAGATCCGACCGTCGAGGCCCCCTAGGAAGGGCTGAAGAATCCAGCCACGACGCCCAGGAGGGTCGAGCCGGCGACGATGAGCGCAAGGTAGGCCAGGGCCGCCCGGGGACCGATCCACTTCCCGACGACCCCGAGGGTCGGGATGTTCACGATCGGGACCGCGAGCATCATCGCGGTCGCAGGTCCGAAGCCCATGCCCTTGGAGAGGAGCTCCTTCACGAGCGGCAGCTCGGCCCCGGAGCAGAAGTAGAAGGGAATGCCGCTGATCGAAGCAAGCAGGGAGCCGACCGTGGTCCTCTGGCCGTAGAGGATATGCACCCAGTGCCCGGGCACGAGCACGTCGACGACCGCCGCGAGCGCCAAGCTCACCAAGACCCACGGAGCGTACTCCCGCAGCTGGCCCAGGAAACAGCCCCAGACGGAACGGAGGCGGGATGTCACGCCCACAGGCTTGAGCCCGAGCGTATCGCCGTACATCGCCGCGCTCTCGTCCCTTCCCGCCACGGGTTCCAAGGAGCGCGCGTCCGCACCCCGGAGCACGAAGACGCTCGCATAGCCCGCCAAGAGGCCCAGCGCGACGGAAGCCAAGAGCCGGACACCCAGCCAGGTGGCCCCGATCAGCTTCCAGGTCAAGAGCAGCACCGGAATGCTCACCGCGGCTCCGGCGGTCAGAAACCCGAACGTGTGCTTGAGGTCGCCGCCGCGTCGGCGCAGCGCGACCGCAAGCGGGACCATTCCGCACGTACAAAGAGGGATCAGCGCGCCGACCACAGCCGCCAGAAACATCGTTCCCGGGTTCTTTCCCGTGAGGAATCGTGCGATGAACCGCTGGGAGACGAACTCCTCGATGAGCGCTCCGACGAGGAGCGCGACCAGGAAGAGAGGGACGATTTCCACGGCCGAATCGAGAAACACGCGGCCTATCGCGGCGACCGCCGTCTGAATCTCCATCGCCCCATTCTACCTTCTCGGCTCATCCTTGACACGCCTCCCCGCGGTCGTAGAGGATTCCGAGCTTGCCCCGGACCCGGAGGTCTGAATGGCTTTGCGTGATCTTTTGTACCATCCGCTCTTCTTGGGAAGGCGAGCCGCACCGGAGACGCCTCCGTTCGATCCTTTTCCCCCGTCGGGTCGAAAGCCATGGAAGGGTGAGCCCAAGCCCCGTCGCGATCTCGAATTTCACGTGCGGCACTACAAAGTCGTCCTCGACGTTGATCTCGAATCTCGCGAGCTCCGCGGCCGGGCCTCCCTCACCCTCGAAGCGATTCGGGACGGGATTCGCGAGGCCGTTTTGGACGCGGGCGAGCTGAACATCGCATCGGTCGCCGTTGCGGGGAGGGCGGCGCGGCACGAAACCGAAGGGGAGAAGCTCCGGGTTCACCTTCCGAGGTCGCTCGGGGTCGGGCGCCGGGCCACGATCGATATCGCCTATTCCACCCGGCCCCGCAAAGGATTCTTCTTCGTCGGCCCGACCGAAGCCGAATCGGACCGTCACGTCGCGGGTTGGTCGCAGGGCCAGGCGGACGACACCCATTGGTGGATTCCCTGCCTCGAGAGTACGGAGAGCCGCGCGACCCTCGAGATGATCGCCACCGTTCCCCAGGGCTACCGCGCGATCGGAAACGGCAGGCTGATCGGGCGCCGCGTAAACGCGCGCCGGAAGACGGTGACCTATCACTGGCGCCAGGACACAGCCCACCCGGCGTATCTGATCTCTCTCGTGGTCGGGAAATTCGTCGAGCTTCGCGACCGGGCGGGGAAGGTTCCGCTTCATGGATACGTCCCGCGGGGGCGCGAAGCGCAGGGGCGCGAGCTTTTCCGCAAGACACCGACCATGATCGAGTCCTTCGCCAAGGTTTTCGGATACGCCTACCCCTACCCGAAGTACGCCCAGTCCACCGTCTTCGATTTCACCTTCGGGGGCATGGAGAACACCGGGGCGACCACGCTCACCGTGCGCGCGCTCCAGACGCCCGAGGAGGCGAAAGACCAGACGTACGAGACCCTGATCTCACACGAGCTCGCCCACCAGTGGTGGGGAGATCTCGTGACGTGCCGCGATTGGTCGGAGGGATGGCTCAACGAAGGCTTCGCGACCTACTCCGAGGTGGTCTTCTGGGAGGCCGAGCACGGCCGCGACGAAGCCGACTTCGCGCGGCTGGAGCACATGTGCTCATACCTGGTCGAGGACTCAGGCGATTACCGCCGCCCGATCGTGGAGCGGCGATACCGCTACCCGTCCGACATCTTCGATCGGCACCTCTACGAGAAAGGCGCGTGCGTCGTTCATATGCTTCGCGCCACGCTGGGGGACGCGGTCTGGCGCCGCAGCCTCAAGCGCTACCTCGAGCGCCATGCGTTCGGCGCCGTGGAAACCTCCGACCTCCGCCGCGCGTGCGAGGAGGAGTCCGGGCGCAATCTCTCCTGGTTTTTCGATCAGTGGCTCCACCGGGGCGGCCATCCCGAGCTCAAGGTGAGCCGTGAATGGGATGACGCCGGCAAGGCGCTCTTCCTGAGCGTGGAGCAGGTCCAGGAGGCGGACGAGGTGACCCCGTCCGTCTTCCGCATTCCCACGATTCTCGAGCTCGCCGTCGGCGAGCGGCGCCTCAGGCTCCCGATCGACATCAAGGAGCGCAAGGGAACGATCCAGATCCCGCTTCCCGCGAAGCCTCGCTACGTCGCGCTCGACCCGGAGCACGATGTCATGAAGCTCATGGACTTTCCGCGATCGAGCGAGGAGTTGCGTTTCGGCCTCACCCGTTCGTCGTTCGTGCTGGAGCGGATCCGTTGCGCCCGCGAGCTCGTGGCATACGGGGACCAGGCGGCGACCGCGGCGCTCGTCCGGGCCGCGCGGGGCGACCGGTTCTGGGGCGTCCGGATCGCGGCGCTCGCCTCGCTGGGCGAGATCGGAGCGCGCCATCCCGGTCTTGTCGATCGCATCGCGGATCTGGCCAAAGGTCAGAAGCCGCGCGTCCGGCGCGCGGCGACATGGGCGTTCGGCTGGATCGGCGGCGACGACGCGTTGAAGCACTTGACCCGGACCGTGGCCTCGGAGGAAAGCCCCTACAACGCGGGCATGGCCCTTCTCGGAATCGCCCGGGCGAAACGGCAGGACGCGTTCGAGATTCTCCGCTCCGCGGTCGGCCGCGAGAGCCACCGCGACATCTTGAAGCAGCTCATTTTCGACGGAATGGCCTCCCTCAAAGACCCGCGCGCCATTCCGGTCCTGCTCGACCACACCCGGCCCGAGTACCGGAACGAGGCGCGCGAGGCTGCGACCAAAGCGCTCGCGAAGCTGGGGATCGCGGACGATCGTGTCGAGTCCCGCTTGATCGAGCTCCTGCGCGATCCTTGGTTCCGGGTCCGCTCCGCGGCCGCGCGGTCGCTCGCGAAGCTCAAATCCTCCCGCGCGGAGGCGGCGATCCGCGGGGCTCTTCAGGAAGAGCCGATGGACACGGTGCAGAGCGCCTTCGAGGGGGCCCTCGACGAGCTCCGGGCCGGCCGCTAGCCTCCCTCCCCGCGGCGGGATAGAATCTCCACTATGAAGCCTATCCGCGGGCGCGCGCTCATATTCTGGGACCCCAAACGTCCCGGGAAAAAGCTCGACGCGATCGACACCGATCAGATCACCCCGGCCTCCGACTGCGTTTCCGAGAGCCTCGCCACCCTGGACAGGCGCTGGAAGGAGGGCGCCTTCCGATACCTCATGCCGGACTTCCGGTCGCGCGTTCTCCGGGGCGAGAGCTTCCTGATCGCGGGGGATCGTTTTGCGATCGGCTCCTCGCGCGAGATGTCTCCGGCGGGGCTCAAGGGGATCGCAGACGAGGCCGGCCTCGAAATGGTGATCGTCTGCGGGGGGGGCCTCGGAGACATCTTCCGCCGAAACGCGCTCAACCTGGGGCTCCATTTCATCCAGAGCCCGGAGGCGGTGGAGGACGTCCAGGACAAAGATGAGCTCGAATTCGATCCCGTGACCCGCAGCCTCCGGAATCTCTCCCGAGGCAAGACCTACGCGCCCGCTCCGCTCACTCCCAAAGAAGAAGAGATCCGGCGGAGCGGCGGGATCTTCGCGCTGGGACGACGCGAATTTCGAGCGGGGATCAAGCCCATGAGGGTCGAATTCGCGGACAACGCCGCCGCGCGCTCCATGACGAGCACCGAGCAGATCATCTGGGCGCACCGGGTGGACAAGCGCGCGGACGTGGAGCCGGGGGCGACGCTGCAGGTCTTCGCGGATCTTCTCCCCGCTTCGGACGGGACCGCGCCATTTGCGATCCACACGTTCCACCAGATCACAGAGTCCGCCGATGCGAAGCCGCTGCGCGTCGCGATCGCGAACGATCATTTCGTTTTTACGGGAAAGGAATCGGACGAAAAGCAGACCTCCATCTCACGCGAGTTCGCGGAGAAGCACGGGATTGGAGCGCCGCATTACGCGCCCCCCGGCACGGGGATTTTCCATTTCTATTTTCCCGAGCAGGGGCTCATCACTCCCGGCGGGCTTTATCCGGGCGCCGATTCCCATAGCCGCGCCTACGGCGCCTACGGCGCCCTGGGGATCGGTGTGGGGAGCACCACCCTGGGGTTCGGGTGGGCGACCGGCACCATCTACTGCACGGTCGCGAAGCAGCGGCGCGTGGTTTTTGCGGGGAAGCTTCAGCCCTGGGTGAGCGGGAAAGACATCGTCTTGAAGCTTCTCCACGGCTGGGGCGCCAAGCAGTCCCTGGGGATGAGCGTCGAGTTCGTCGACCAAAACCTGGAGCTGCCGATTCCGTACCGCAACACGATCGCCAACATGATGGCTGAAGGAGAGGCCTTGAACGGCATCTTCGCCCAGGACGAAGTCACCGAGGCGTGGTATCGGGAACGTGGCTTCGCGTTGCCCTATCCCAAAGTGAGCCCCGGCGAGAACGCCCGCTATGAGATCGACGAGGAGCTCGATCTATCCTCCGTCGTTCCGATGATCGCCAAACCGTTCAGTCCAGGAAACGCGTTCCCGGCCGACGAGGTAGCGAAAGAGCGGATCACCTTCGACAAGGCGCTGATCGGCTCCTGCACGAACGGAGGCTACGACGACCTTCTCCAGGCGGCGCTCGTGCTCCGGGCCGCGCGGATGCGCGGAATCGAGCGTGTCGCGAAAGGAGCCGAGTTCGTGATATTCCCGGGCAGCGGAACGGTGAAACGGCTGATCGAGCGACCCGATCCACGCTTGCAGGGCGAATCCATCGCGTCGGTGTTCCGCGCCGCGGGAGGCGAGATACGGCAATCCTGGTGTGGACCCTGCTTCGGACAGGGTCCGGATTCGCTCACGAAAGGGCAGCGGGCGATCACTTCGTTCAATCGAAATTGGCAGAACCGGATGGGTGTCGGCGGCGAGGGCTACCTCGCCAGCCCGCCTGTCGTCGCCGCTTCCGCATTGGCGGGCTACATGGCCCCGCCGTCGGAGCTGGGCGTCGAGTGGGACCCGGTGGCGTTCGGGGTATAGCGCGGGCGCTGCCGCCGCTACTTCAGAAGGCTCATCTTCCGGGCAAGGTCGCGTCCGCCCGCGGACAGGCGGTAGACGTAGACCGCGGATCCAACCGGGCGGCCCCGCTCGTCCCGGCCGTCCCATTGCGCTCGGTAATGTCCCGCCGGGAGCTGCTTTTGAAAGAGCGTCCGGACCAGGGCGCCGCTCACCGAGTAGACCCGCAAGACCACCGGCCCGGCGCGATCCACCTCGAAGCGGATCGTCGTCATGGGATTGAACGGGTTCGGCATGTTCGGCTCGAGCGCGAAACGCGCCGGGAGCGCGACCGTCCCTGTTTCGGTCTCGACCGCGCTCAGGACCGCGATCGAGAAGAGGCTGTCAGAGTACGCGGTGAGGGCCGTGGCTCCCTGGTGAGCCACCGACCGCACTTTCGCCTGGCTGGTGACCATCGAATTGTCCACGAAGAAAATGAGGTTTCCGGGAGGACCGGGGGCGACGTTGTAGAGGGTGCCGAGCGCCGTCGGATAGCTCGCGCCTCCATCCTGCGAGAGCGAGATGTTGATCGAGTCGGCCGTGAACCCGGTCACGGCGACGTTGACGGAATCGTATTTCCCGACCGCATACACGTCCCCCTTCGCGGGGTGCGGAACAACCAGGGTCATCGGTGTCGCCAGAGCGGCGGCGAGGTCGAGCTTTCCATAGCCCCAGACGACATTCGGGACCGCCCCGGTGAATGCGTCGCCGCGGGCGGTCCTCTGGAGGCGCGACCGGATCCGGGACGGGGTCGAGTTGGCCCACGCCCCCTGCGCGAGCAAGAGCGCGGTCCCGCCGGTGACGTGCGGCGCGGACATGCTCGTTCCCGCGAAGTTCAGATGAACGCCGTCGGTGGCGATGAGGGCGGTCTGGGCGGGGTAGTTGGCGGACAAGGAGGATGTGACGCCGAAGCCCGGGGCCGAGAGGTCGGGCTTGAGCACGCCGTCGCGCCGGGGACCTTGGCTCGAGAAGGAAGCGATCGCGCCGACGGTAGGCTGCGGATTCCAGCAATACGAGAGGCCATCGACCGCATCCCAGCAGGCCTTGGTCGTGTGCGCCGCGACCGCGATCACGGAGTCCGCATCGCCCGGGGAGCCCACGACACCGCCGAAGACGACATTCTGGCTCCATTTCGCGAGCTGGCTTCCGTCGCCGAGATTGTTGGCGTAGAGGTACATGTCCACGCGGCCCGGCGCACCCAGCGATACCGGAGTGAAGGTGAAGGTCCAGGTGCCGTTCTTGGGTGGCCGAGTCGATAGGCCGTCGAACAGCTCGATATAGATTTCGCGATCACCGTTCGGCGGGAACGTGGTTCCGTTGAAAATATTGAGCCATCCGTCCACCGTGTTCTGATTCTGAAGCGAGGTTCCGGCCGCGACGGGGCCGAGGGTCGTTCCGCCCGGGGTGGTGATCGTGAGCGAGATCTGGTTCGCACTCTCATACCAGCCCGAGAACAGCAGAAAATCGTTCGCCGTCCCCGGATTCCTTGTATACGCGGGCACGATCATGGTCATGGACTGCGGCGTCGCGGGGGCCAGGTTGACCTGCCCGTGGAGGTTGTCCTCGCCGGCGTTTCCGGCCGATGCGACGATGATCTTCCCGGGCCCGGTCAGGGCGTCCAGCATCAGGTCCATGTCGAGCGTGCCGTCGTGCGGACCCTCCTGGGTTCCCAAGCTCAAGTTCACGACCGCCTGCTTCCCCAGGGAGTCGGCCTTCTGAAAGATGTAATGGACGCCGTCCACAATGTCGGTCGTCATGAAAGTGGTTTTCACCATGCAGAGGTCGGCTTCAGGCGCCATGCCGACGTAGGTAAAGGCCGGCCTGCCGTTGCCGGTCGCGCTGCCGTCCCCCGCCGCGATTCCCATGACGTGCGATCCGTGCCCCGCGGTGTCGTCCTCGGAGGAGGTCGCCGCGTTGATCGCGGCCGGGAGCCACTCCGCGCCGTAGGTGAATCCCGCAGGAGGGGGCGGCCCGGCTCCGGCGGTCTGGTCCCAAATCGAGACCAACCGGGTCGTGCCGTCCGGCTTCTGGAAATCGCCGTGTCCATAGTCGATGCCCGTATCCACGACTCCCACGAGCACCCCGGCGCCGGTCTGGCCGGAGAAGGCGGGCGGAGGCAGGGTCCGGACCGCGGTGACCCGCACGTCGTCCGCGCTCCGATCCAGGTTCGGCGTGCACCGTTCGGCCACCTGGACGCGCTCGATTCCCGGCAGATTCAGAAGCTGGGAGAGGAGGGGTAGCGGGCAGCGGGCCGTCAGAAAGCGGCCCACCCGCGTGTTCACTTCGATCCCTCTGCTGCGCAGAGCCTCGGCCGATACATCTCCCTCCAAAATGAGATCGACGAGAACCCCGCCCCGGGAATCACGCGACATGAATCGCTCGGAGATTGCCTCGCCTGCCCGAACGTTCTTCAGGGCCGGATGGACGGAGAGGGGAGCGGAGCCCGCGAGATGGGGGTTGAGCGCGACGCAGGCGAGCAGGGCGACGGGCATGAATGCTCGCCTAGCCCACGGGAAGAGACGAGACATGCAGGGAGACCTCGACGAATTTTTATCCGGTGGAAAGCAAAAGTTGAAACGCCGCGCTGATTATACCACGCGCTCATCGCTCAGGCCATCGCGTTCAAGCTGCTGAGTGCCTTCAAGGTATGGGCGCGCACCGGCAGCCCGCGCAATTCCCCGGGTGTGGCCCAGAACGCTGCCCCGAGGCTCGTCGCGGCGCGCTGGGGGCGACGCGCGGGCGCCCCCCCTGGGCCGAGGTCCAAACACCAGACTTCATAGGTTGAATCACACGAGAACGTGCGGTGTCGAAAGGTGGCGCGCGGCCCTTCCGGCGCCGAAGGGTCGGGGAGATGTCTCCTCGCGAGTGCCCGTGCGGCGGATGAGGCTGAGACGCGGAGAAGCCGCGCGTAGGGCAATGTCCACGTCGCGCATGAATCGGCCTCGTCGGGAACTAAGAGGATCCTGCGCCCGGAGGTCGCCACAAGGAGGAGCCGGCGCTCCGCCCGGGGCGCCCTCGCCGCCGAGGCCTTGGGGAATCGGTCCGGCGTTCCGCTTCGTCGCGCGGCGCAAGAACGCGCCGCCGGGCACCGCTCGCAGAGTGGATCGCGGGGGAGGCAAATCCGCGCGCCCAACTCCATCAGGGCTTGCGTCCAGTCTCCCGCCCGCGGTCCGGGGGCCAGTCTCGCCGCTTGCTCGGTAACGGCGTGTTTGAGCCTTGCGGAGTCACGCCCTCCCTTGTACCCGTGGATCCGCGCGAGCACCCGGACGACGTTGCCGTCCACCGCGGGAGCAGGATGCCCGAAGGCGATGCTCTCGATGGCGCCGGCGGTGTATTCCCCGATTCCTGGCAGCGACAGGAGCGCGTCCCGATTCGAGGGGACCCGCCCTGAATGCTCGCGAACGATGATTCGAGCCGCGGCGTGCAGATGGCGCGCCCGCCGGTAATACCCGAGCCCGGACCAGGAGGCCTGCACGTCCGCTCCGCGCGCCCGCGCGAGCGATTCCACCCCGGGGAACCGACGCAGGAAGCGCTGGTAGTAGGGAATCACGGTTTCGACCCGGGTCTGCTGGAGCATGACCTCGCTCACCCAGATCGCATAAGGTTCGCGTGTCCTCCGCCAAGGGAGATCGCGCCGGTGCCTCACGTACCAGCGGAGGATGGACGCCCGGAGACCGCCGTTCATGACGCCCCTTCGGAGCCTGCGAGCGAAGCAGCGCGGTGTCCGCTCAGGACGGCGCCTTCGATCGTGGGTGGAAGCCCCGTCCTGGTCCAATCCCCCGCGAGATAAAGTCCGCGCACACGGGTCTCGGCGGGGGGCCTCAAGCGTTGAACGCCGGGAAGGGAGCGCATCGTCGCCCGCCGCTCCTTGTACACGCGCGCGTCCAGGAGCGTCGCCTCGCGCGCCGCAGGAAACGCCTCGGCCAGCTCCCCGGCGGTCTCCTCGAGAATCGCCCGGCCCGGCCGCTCCGCATCCTCGAAGGCGGCGCTCCGGACCGTGCCCACCGGGTACCGGCGCTCCCCTCCCGCCCCTCCACGGTCGAACGCCCACTGGGTATGCGTTCCCACGAGCCCGACGAATCGGGAAGGCAAGATCGGCCGGTCGTAGGTGTGGACGGTGGAGACGATGGGCGACCAGGGAACGCGCACGATCTCCCGGCAGTCGCCGAAGTGCTCCGGCGCGAGCATCCACCCCGCCCGGTCGTGGGGCACCGCGAGGATGATCCGCTTGCCCTCGATCCGACCGCCGCCCAAGAGCGAGAGCCCGGTCAGCCGGCCCGCCTCGATGCGCAGCCCGAGGACGGTCGAGCGGTATCGTACCTCTCCACCCCGCCTCGCGATGTACTCCTCGAAGCCGCTCACCAGCTCCCCCAGACCATGCCGCGGGAGCGCCAGCCCGCTCGATCGCGCGGGGCTCTTGAAGATCCGCTCGAGGACGACGGCGAAAAGCTCCGCCGATCCATCCTCCGGGTCCTCGTTCAGCGAGGCGAGCGCGAGCGGGCGGAGCAGCGCCAAAAGGTCCTCGCGTCCGCCGATCCTCGCGAGCCATCCACCGACCGTGAGCGTCGAGCCGTCCCCGTTCCGCGAGATGAGTGCGCGGACGTGTCTTGGAAGATCGAGCGCCAGGAGCTTCGCCTGGCCCGAAAGCCGGGAGCATGTCCCGACGGCCGCGAGCCAGTGAAGGGGAGCGGGCAGATTGGGGCAACGAAGCTCGAACATCCCGCGCCCTCGCTCCCAGACACGCAGGTGAAAGGTGGGGTCCACCTGGAGCGCGGTCTCGGTGCCGAGCCGCCGCAGGAGACGAAGCGTCTCGTCGTAGAAGGCCCCCAGGACGTGCTGGCCGTTGTCTTGGATCTCGCCCGTTCTGGGATCGGTCCAGGAGGTGGCACGCCCGCCGGGGCGCTGCCGCGTTTCGAGCACGAGCACCCTCGCGCCCCGCTCCGCGAGCGCGGTCGCCGCAGCGACACCGGCGAATCCCGCCCCCACGACGACGACCTCCGGGTGGAGGCTCATCGAACCGCGTGGGCGGCGAGGATGGCGCTCCCGGCGATCCAGGCTCGCTCGCGGAAGGGAACGCGCATTTGGCGGCGAAAGACGTCGAATCCAGACGATTCGATCCGGGCGAGCAAACGCTGGTAGATCCGGCCCATGATCTCGGCCGCCAGGATCCGCTTGGGATCGAGAGCGGCCGCCTCGTGGGCCGCGGCGGCGAAAAATCCCCGAGCGCGCGCGGCTTGGAAGCGCATCAATTCGTGGAATGCGTCGTTCCGCTCTCGCCGCGCGAATGCGTCCTCCGGGTAGCCGAAGGCTCGGAGGTCTTCTCCCGGGAGATAGATCCTTCCGCGCGCGTGATCCGATCCTAGATCGCGGAGAATGTTCGTGAGCTGGAGCGCCAGCCCGAGATTCTCGGCGTACGCTCTCCCCCGCTCTTCCTCGTCGCCGAAAATGCGCAGGCAGATGAGCCCCACGACGGAGGCCACGCGGTAGCAGTAGCGCCGGAGCTCCTCGAAGGTCGCGTAGCGAAGATGGGTGAGATCCATCTCTACACCGGATAAGAGCTCTTCCAGGTAGAGGCGCGGAATGCGGAACCGCCGGAGGTGCGGCCGCAGCGCGCGTGCGGCGGGCTCCAGCGGCTCTCCCTCATAGCACGCGGCGACTTCGCCGCGCCAGCGCAGGATCTCCTCCCGCGCGCGATCTCGATCCGGCTCCTCGTCCACGCTGTCGTCGACCTCCCGGCTGAACGTGTGCACCGCGCGGATTGCATCGCGCTGGTCGGGGGGGAGCGCGTGGAACGCGAGCGCGAAATGGGTGTCCCTCGATGACCCGCGCGCGTTAGCCATCGAGCCCGATGAGTGCTCGAATCGCGATCCCCGCCCGGGCGGGGCCGCTCAACTTCGGCCTCCGCTCGAGCACACGCCAGCCGAGGCGCTCGGTCGCCCGGAGGATCGCCAGGCCACCGGCGATGGTCGCGCGCAGGTGGATCGAGAGTAGAAGAGGGGTCGCGCGGACGACCGGGGCGCCTCGGGCGAAGAGGTCCCTGGTCGCGCGGCATTCGTGCGTGAGAAGCCTGGAGAGCGCCGCGCGCGATGAGGGGCGCGTGAGCTCCTTGGGGTCCACGGCGAAATGGTTCAGATCCTCCAGCGGAAAAAAGAGGCGGCCGCGCGCGAGATCCTGTCCGAGGTCCTGCCAGAAATTCGTCAATTGGAGCGCGGTGCAGACCGCATCAGAAGCTCGGACCGCCTCCGGATCCTCCACGTTGTGGAGCGCGAGCACGAGACGCCCCACCGGATTGGCGGAGCCGCGGCAATAGGCGAGCAGATCGTCCCAGGTCGGAAACGTCGCGTCGCGCGCATCCATACGGAAGGCGTGCAGGAGGTCGAGGAAGGGCTCGACAGGGAGTCGGTGCCGCTCGACCGCGTCCGCCAGCGCGGTGAAGATCGCCCCCTGCGGGGCGCCGTCGACCGCCCTGAGGAGGGCCGCCTCGATCGCATCGAGCGCGCGCAGCCGGTCCTCGCTCGGCGCCTGCGCGTCGGCGATGTCGTCCGCCTGGCGCGCAAATGCATAGATCGCGGCGAGCGCAATCCGCCGGTCCGTGGGAAGGAACCGGGACGCGACCGGGAAATTCTCGTAGTGCGCCCGCGCGATTTCCTCGCAGGCGCGATACGCCTCATGAAGCGGGACCGGCTCCGCCTCGGGGGGCTCAACCTCAGCCGGTGCGAGGGAGAAAGGCATCGGCGCTCCTCGTGGAATGTGACGTCGCGCCAGTAGACCATGCGGCGCCGGGAACCGTCAAGGCGGCCGGTCCCTACCGGGGCCCGGCGTCGTGATGCTACACTTTAAGGTCCCAGGGGGTCGCACGGAACCTCGATCCATGGAGGAGTCGAATGAACCGCGGAATCTGGACCTGCAGCGCCAGCCTCGTGCTCCTGCTCACGGTGTCGTTGAACGGACATGCAGAAGCGTCGGAACATCCTTACCGCGATTCGCCGCGTAACCCTCGCGAACGGTCCTGGCGCGGAGGCTTCGAGGGACGCACGATGCTCCGCTTCCACGCCGGCATTTCCGCTCCGACCGGAGATCTCGATAATGAGGTCAATACCGGGTGGGGGCTCGGCGCCTCGATCGGTTACGGGGTCGGCCGCAATACGCTTCTCTCCTGGGGCATCGCCTACCACCGCCTCGGCGAGGAGTTCGCAGATGGTCGCGTCGGGATCACCCCGCTCACCATGGCCGTGGATTACGGATTCCCGAGCAGGGGAAAGGTCCGGCCCTGGATCAGCGGCGGGCTCGGGCTC